>NZ_JOGH01000189.1:0-9969 GCF_000721345.1 Kitasatospora sp. NRRL B-11411
TGACCCGCCTCCAACAGGTGCGCCGCCACCACGCTCCCCACGTAGCCGGCTCCGCCCGTGACCAGGTACTTGCTCATGCCCTCAGACCTCCGCGACATTCCGGGTACTCGACCCTCGACACTCGATCAGCTTCCAACAAAACCAAACTCAAGTCAACGTAAAAGCTGTTGGCTTCCGACCGGGAGCCCGGCTCGCCGCCCGTGGCTCACACCGCTCCGGAACCGGGGTCGGGAGCGCGCCGGGCCTCGAACAGGTGGGCGGTCATCGGGGCGGTGACCCGGCCGGTGCCCAGCCGGGCGGTCAGCTCCGCGGTGAGGACGGCGTGCAGCGCGGGGTCGTCCGGGTTGCCGCCGCGCGCCTCGACGACGGCCCGCAGCGGCGTGCCGGTGAGGAAGCCGGTGACGACCGCCGCCGCGGACTCGGCCGCGCCCTCCAGGGTCAGGGGCTGGTACCCGGTCGGCTCCAGCCCGCCGGCGGCGAGGTCCGCGGAGACCCGGGCGGAGTTGTGGTAGCCGTGCGGCAGGGTGCGGAGGAAGTCCGGCGGGTCGGCGGGGAAGGCCCGTTCGAGGCCGGTCTGGGTGGCGGAGTCGAAACCGTGCCCGCTCAGCGGCCCCCAGGTGCTGAACAGGAACCGGCCCCCCGGCACCAGGACCCGCCGCACCTCGGCGAAGGCCGCCGGCCGGTCGGGGAAGAACATCGCGCCGAACTGGCACACCACCAGGTCGAACGACCCGTCCTCGAACGGCAGTTGCTGGGCGTCGGCCTGCCGCCACCGCGCCCCCGGCACCCGGGCCCGCCCGAACTCCGCCATCGACTCGTTGAGGTCCGTCGCCACCACCTCGGCACCGGGCAGCGCCGCCAGCAGGCACGAGGTCAACGCGCCCGTCCCGGCCGCGAGTTCGAGCACCCGGCGGGGATCCGACGCGGCCGCCCGCCCGGCCAGGTCCACGGCGAAGGGCCGGAAGAGCACCGGGACGAGGTACCGCTCGTACGCCTCCGGCATCGATGGGGACCACCGCCGGTCAGCAGGAATTCCACTCATCCCACCGACGCTACGCCGCCCCCAGGACCGCAGCACTCCGACACCGCGCGCCGCCCGGTCGGCCGGTGCCGCGAGCGCCACGCCTCAGGTGCTTTCGCGCTCCCCGGCCCCCTGCGCGCCGCCCGCCGGGCCGTCCGCAGTCCCCTTCCGGGGGAGCGGTGCGCCGGCCCGCCGCTCGCGCGGCCGTCCGCCGGGAGCGGACCACGGCCGGCCCCGGACCTTGCGCAGCATCGACGGCGGACTCCCCGCGTCCACGCTGGTGCCCAGCCCGGCGTGCATGCGGCGCAGCAGGTTGTTCAACTGCGCGCTGTCGCCGCGCGTCAGCATGGCCGTCAAGGTCTCCTGGACCGCCGCCGCCTCGGCGTGCACCGCGTCCAGCGCGCCGCGCCCGGCCGGCACCGGCATCACCACGTCCTCGCGGTCGTCGTGGATCCGCACCGGAACCACCTGCACCAGGCCCCGGGCGAGCAGCGCCTCGACGGCTCCGCGCACCTCCTCGACCGGGGCGTCCGCCCGCCGCGCCAAGTCCGGGACCCCGTGCGGGCCTTCCTGCGCCAGCACGGTCAGCACGCTCCGGTGCACCCGGCCCAGGTCCTGCCCGGCGAGGCGGCGGTCGAGCATCGCGTCGGCGGCCCGGCCGAGCACCGAGAGGAGGTGGACGGTCTGCTCGAACGGGTTGGACGACTCTTTCCTACCGTCGTACAAACCGGGTCCTATCAGGCTGGAAGCAAGGCGAAGCTGGCCTCACTCTAATGACCGGACGACAATCGGTCTACATCGATGTCGTCCGACCCGGGCCGCCGGGCCCGCGACCCGGACCGCCGGGCCCGCGCCCTACCGGCCCGTCGTCAACGCCCGTCCCGCGTTCGGCTCCCTGCTCGGTCTCCGGCTCCGCCTCGCGCAGCAACTGCCGCAGTGCCTCCTCGTCCTGGGCCGACAGGGAGGACACGAAGCGCCTCAGCACCAGGTCCCGGTCGGGCTCCTTCTCCAGTTCGCGGCGCATCCGGCCCGCCGCCAGCCCGGCGGCGTCCGCGACCGGGGCGTAGGCCAGCGCCCGCCCGGGCCGGGTGCGGGCCAGCGTCCCGTTCTCGTGCAGCCGGGCCAGGATCGTGGCCACGGTGGTCCGGGCCAGCGGCCGGGCCAGCGCGTCCTTCACCTGTTGGGCCGTCAGCGGCCCGCCCGCCGCCCACAGCACCTCCAGGACCTCCGCGACGAGTTCGCCGTGCGGGCGCCGCTCTTCCCGGTCGTCGTTCACCATCACCGCTCCAGGCCCGCCCGCGCGGGCACTCCGATAAGCCAAGCCTTACCTCACCGAGTGCCACCCTAAGGCCCGGACCGGCCGTCAGCCGCCGACGGGCCCGGTCCAGCCGGTGGGGACGTGGCCGAGGCGGACCCGCTGGGGGTGGTCGCCGACCTCGACGGAGGAACTGCGCTGCCCGGTGGCGAAGTCGATGGCGGTGACCCGGTCGGCGCCGCTCTCCGAGATGACGCACGCCCGGCCGTCGCCGCTGACGGTGGCCCAGTACGGCTTGACGGCGGGCACCAGCGGGCCCTCCTGGAGGGTGGCGCGGTCGACGACGGTGGCGTAGTCGTCCATGGTCCCGGCGACGCACAGCCGGTCGCCGTCCGGGCTCATCGCCAGGCCGTGGTGGCGCGAGTCGTTGACCCAGGTGGTGCGGTCCTCGCTGGTGGCGGGGTTCTTCGGGAGGGTCTTGACCCGGGTGACGCGGTCGGTGGCGACGTCGTACTCGACGAAGCCGTTGAAGAACGAGACCTGGAAGTACAGGGTCGAGCCGTCGGGGGAGAAGGCGGCGGGCCGGACGGCGTTGGAGAGGTCGGACCGGCCGAAGGCGTCCAGCCGTTGGCGCATGTCGATGGTGCGCACCGGCCGGAGGGTGTCGGCGTCGACGACGGTGATGTGGCGGTCGCCCTTGGTCCAGTCGAGCCAGGGCGCGTCGAGGGCGGTGGTGACGTCGCCGATCGACATGTTCCAGATCTGCCGGCCGCCGTCGGTGAACAGGTTCTCGTGCGGCTTGTCGCCGGTGGCGAACGAGCCGAGCTGGCGGCCGGTGGCGATGTCGAGGACGTGCACGGTGTTGGCGGTGGACGCGGAGACCGCGACCCGGGTGCCGTCGGGCGAGACCGCCATGTGGTCGGAGCGGTAACCGGCCACCGGGAAGCGCCAGTTGATCCGTCCGGTGGCGAGGTCGATGGAGACCACGTCGGCGAAGCTGGGCCGCGAGACCACCACGGCCGAGCCGTCCGGCGTGGAGTACATGTCGTCGACGAACTGGTCGTGGCCCTCGCCCGGCCCGAGCCGCACCCCGAGGAAGTACCCGAGCTTCACGGGGTTGAGGTAGATCTCGGTGAGGCGCTGGTCCTTGTCGGGAATGACGTTGATCCGGCCGATCCGGGCGAGGTCGCCGCGCGAGGTGATGACGTCGGCGGTGCCGTCCCAGTTGTTGCCGACGAACATCACCTCCCGCAGGGCGGTGCCCGCGGCCGGGGCGGTGCCCGCGGCCGGGGCGGTGGCGGTGCCGGCCGCGGCGGCGGTGCCGGGGGCGGCCAGGACGAGGACGGCGGCCAGCGCGGCCAGGTGCAGCGGGCGGCGGGAGCGCTGGGCGCGCCGGGGCTGGGTGCGGGACATCTCGGCTCCTTCGGACGGGCGCGGCGCACGGGCGCGCACGAAGTCTGAAACGACGGATAGTCAGATGGGCGCTACTCGACGGTAGGGAGCGGTCGGCGGACCTGACAAGACGTCGGTGGGCGACAATCGGGTCCAGCCGCCCGGCGCACCGGCCCGGGCGGGGCAGGGGGGACGCATGGGGCGGGCGGGGCGGAACGAGGACCCGGCGGCGGGCGGCGTCTACCGCGGACGCTCCGCGCAGGAACGGCGGGCCGAACGGCGGGAGCGGTTCCTGGCCGCCGGACTGGCGCAGTTCGGCGACCGGCCGGGCTACCGGCACGCCTCGGTGGCCGGGCTGTGCGAGGCGGCCGGCCTGTCGACCCGTCAGTTCTACGAGGAGTTCCGCAACCTGGAGGAGGTCCTGGCCCGGCTCCACCTGCTGGTCAACGACCACAAGGAACGGGCCGTGCTGCACGCCCTGGCCGGCGCCGCCGCACTGCCCTTCGAGCAGCGGGTCGCCGCCGTGCTGCGCGGCTACGTCACCGCCGCCACCGAGGACCCGCGCCGGCTGCGCATCGCCTTCGTCGAGATCGTCGGCGTCAGCGAGGAACTGGAACGCCAACGGCTGGTCCGCCGGGCCCGCTGGGTGGACCTCCTGGTGGCCGAGGCCGACCGCGCGGCCGCCCGCGGCGAACTCGCCCCGCGCGACTTCCGGATCGCCGCCACCGCCTTCATCGGCGCCGTCAACGGCCTGCTCCACGACTGGACCGCCGGCCAGTTCGACGCCACCCTCGACCAGGTCCTCGCCGAACTCACCACCCTCCTGCTCGGCGCCGTCCGCCCCCCGTCACCCCGCTGACCGCCGCCCCACCGCCCGGAACGGTCCGGGCGACTGCTGACGGAGCGTGGCGCGCAGGCTACGGTGGGGACGTCAAACGGTGCGCGCGGGCGGGGAGACCGGCCGGGTGCGGTTCTGGGGGTACGGGGCATGATCGATCCGCTGTCGGTCACGGCGGTCGCGGGGATGCTGGGCGCGTTCGGCTCGGCGATGGCCGGAGAAGCCGGGAAGTGGACGTGGGAGGCGGTCGGGAACCTCGCCCAGCGGATGACCGGACGCCAGGTCGAGGCCCCGGTCGGAGCCGAGGAGTGCGAGGAACTGGCCCGCCAACTGGTCGAGGGCGCCCGCAACGACCCGGAACGGGCCAGGGAACTGGCCGCCTGGATGCGCGGCCGGACCGGCGGGCCCCAGGGGCAGGGCGGCGCGGTGCCGCGCCAACTGCCCGCCTCCACCCGGTACTTCACCGACCGCAAGGGCCCGCTCGCCGAACTCGACAAGGAAGCCGGCCGCAAGGCCGACGGACGGCCCCGCCAGGTCCTGCTGCACGGCCCGGACGGCATCGGCACCAGCGCGGTGGCGATCCACTGGGGCGGCCGCGAGGCGCACCGCTTCCCCGACGGACAGCTGTACGCCGACCTGCGCGCCGCCGGACCGCAGGGCGCCGTCGACCCGGCGACCGTGCTGCGCCGCTTCCTGCGCAGGCTCGGCGTCCCCGCCGAACAGGTCCCGGCCACCGTCGAGGACCGTGCCGACCGGCTCGCCGAACTGCTCGCCGGCCGCCGCCTGCTGATCGTCCTCGACCACGCCCGCACCGCCGCCCAGGTCCGCCCGCTGCTCACCCCCGCCCCCGGCGTGGTCACCCTGATCACCGCCCGCCGCCCGCTGGCCGGCCTGGACACGCTGAACGTCGCCGTCGGCCCGCTCCCCGACAAGGACGCCCGCCGCCTGCTCACCGACCTCGCCGGCAAGCACGCCGTCAGCGCCGCCAAGGCCACCCTGCCCGGCGTCCTGGAACGCTGCGCCGGCTCCCCGTTCGCGCTGCGCGCCGCCGCCCCCGTCCTCGGCGACGCCGCACCCCGGGCCCTCGCCGGGCAGACCTTCACCGACCCGCTGGAAGCCGCCACCGCCGACCGCTACGCCCGCCTCGCCCCGGACACCGCCCTGGCCTACCGGCGCTGCGCCCTGCGCCCCTGGCCCGCGATCGACCCGCGGGCCGCCGCCGCGGCCACCGGCCTGACCGAGGCGGACGCCGCCGCGGCACTGGACGAACTCGCCGCCGCCGGACTGCTGGAGACCGCCCTCGACGGCCGGTACCGCTACCGCCCGGCCGTCCGCCGCCACGCCGAGGCGCTCGCCGTCCGCGAGGACGGCCTCGCGGCCTGCGCCACCACCGTCCACCGCACCGTCGACCACTACCTGCGCCTCGCCGTCGCCGCCGACCACGCCGCCCTCCCGCAGCGCTGGCACCTCGGCCCGCTGTACGCCGAGATCGGCCCCGACGGCTACCCCGACGAGGCCGCCGCCCTGGCCGCCCTCGGCGCCGAACTCCCCAACCTGGTCGAGGCGGTGGCCGCCGCCGAGGAGTTCGCCGCCCCCGGCACGGTGTGCCAGCTGGTCGAAGCGCTGTGGGCGCTCCAGCTGAAGGCCGGGCGGCACGACGAACTGCTGCCCGCCCTGCGGACCGGCGCCCGGGCCGCGGGCACGACCGGCACCGCCGCCCGGACCGCCGCCCGGATGCACGTCCAACTCGCCCTGGCCCTCACCGAGTTGCAGGAGTACGGCGAGGCCGAGCAGCAGCTCGTGCTGGCCGCCGCCGCCGAGGAGAAGGACGGCCACCTGCGCGGGCAGGCCACCGCCGTCGAGACGCTCGGCCTGCTGCGGCTGCGCCAGTGGCGCTACGCCGAGGCACTGGAGGGCTTCGACCGGGCCGCCGGACTGCTCGACGGCATCGCCGAGGGCGACAGCGGACAGGCCGACCTGCCCCGGGCCCGCGCCCTGCTCGGCCGCCACCGCGGCCGGGCCCTGCGCGGACTGGGCCGGTTCCCGGCGGCCGCGGCCTCGATCGAGGAAGCGGTGCTGTTCTTCCGGGGCACCGGCGAGGCGTACAACCTCGCCCGGGCGCTGACCGACCTGGCGCAGGTCATGATCGAGCAGCGGCGCGGCCCGGACGCGCTGCCGCTGCTGGACGAGGCCGCCGCCCTGCTGGAACGCGGCGGGGCGAGCTTCCACCTGGTCCCGATCGGGGTGCTGCGCGAGCTGTGCACCGACGAGCCGCAGTGACCGGCACCCGGCGGGACCGGGGCTGAGCGGCTGTCACCCGGTGATGCGGGGTCGGGCCACCGTCACCCGGCGGGGTCGGCCTGAGTGACCGTCACCCGGTGGTCCGTGCCGCCGGAGCGGACCGTCAGCACCCCGGGCGCCGGGCCCGCCGCCAGCAGTGCGGAGGCCGCCGCGGCCGGGTCGATCCCGTCGAAGGCCCCGGCCAACTCCAGTACCGCGCCCGACCGGTGACGCACCGTGCAGCTGCCGGGGCCGGTCACCTGCACGGCCAGCGTGCACGAGCGGTGCCGGGCCAGGGTCCGCTCGGTCCAGGCGGACGGCGGGCCGAGCCGGGGGTCGTCGGCGCCGCCGTGCCGGACGATCACGTCGGCCAGGGCGAGCCGGCCCGGGTCGAGGGTGTCCTCGTGCACCACCAGGTGGGCGTCCCCCGCGCCCTCCGGCTCGTACCGGGCCGCCGCGTACCGGCGCACCTCGACCACCCCGTCCGTCCCGTCCGCGCCGCCCGTCCCGGCCCGGGTCAGTACCCGGACCGGCGCCGTCACGGCGGGCGGCTGGTGGGCGGGCAGCGGCAGCGGGTCCAGCAGCGCGGGACCGGCTGGCTCGGGCAGGCCGAGGAACCGGTAGCACAGCGACCGCAGCAGCCCCGCCGACCCGCCCGGACAGGACGTCGTCAACTCGGCCGGACCGGGCGGCACTTCGCCCTCGGCGATCAGCTCCGCCAGTTGCGGGCCGAGCGCGGCGTACGGGTCCAGCTTCGGCGCGGCCCGGACGAACGCGGCGACCTGCGACCCGTCGTCCAGCACGGACGGCCCGGTGGCCGCCAGCAGCACCGGCGTGCCCAGCGCCGCCGCGTAGTAGCTCACCGAACCGAAGTCACCCACCACGGCGTCCGCCGCGACCAGCGCCTGCCGCCAGTCCGCCACCGGATCCACCAGCGTCACCCCCGCCCGGCGCGCCCCGTCCAGCCACAGCCGGACCTGCCCCGGGCCGTGGCCGTGCCACACGTTGGGGTGCAGCACGACCGCCACCCGGTACTCGTCCAACGGCAGCTCCGGCAGCCGGGACAGCAGCAGCGGCAGCACGTCGTCCGGGCCGCCGTCACCGAACAGCGAGGTGGGGTTCCAGGTCGAGTTCAGGACCAGCAGGCGTTGGCCGCGCCGCACCCCGAACGCCTGCCGGAACGCGTCGCGGCGGGGGAGGGCCGCGAGGATCCGGTCGAAGCACGGGTCACCGCCCAGCACCGCCGTGTGCGCGGCCTCCGGACACGCCGCGGCGAGCCGCTCCACCTGACCTGGATGCGACAGCACCAGCGCATCGGCGATCGGCTTCCCGTCCCCGTCGAGCAGCCACTCCGGCGACAACCCGAACACCGGCTCCCGGCTCCCGGCTCCCGGCTCCCGGCTCCCGGCTCCCGGCTCCCGGCTCCCGGCTCCCGGCTCCCGGCTCCCGGCCCATGTGACAGGATGATCAACTCGCCCTTGATTTCTGCCAGTTGACCGCCGAAGCTGGCGGATATCGCCAGGTCGGGCGCGAGGGCGAGGGCCTGGTCCCAGGGCAGCACCGGGACGCCGAGCGCGGTGAGGAGTTCCGGCAGGCCGGAGCGGAAGGGCGAGGTCCCCGGGCAGGTGGCCGTCAGCTGGACGCGCAGGTCGTCGCGGAACAGGCCGACCACGTCGAGCAGTCGGGTCGCCGAGGTGACGTTGTGCACCACCAGCAGGACGTGGCGGCAGTCGCCCCGGGTGGTCCACCGCGCGGAGTCCGCCCCGACGGGGACCCTGATCCACTCGCCCAGCAACCCGTTCCTCCATGATCGTTGCACTGCTGCCCCGGCAGCTTAGCGACCGCGGGGCCGGTGCCGACCGCCCGCACCGCGCCCCCTCCCCGGGCCGGCCCCCGCCACCGCCCCCCTCGGGCGACGGCGGCATGCGGCTCCGTACGACCGCTCGGCGACGAACACCCCTCGCCCGTCCCGAATGTGACGCTGCGTCAGCACGTCGATTCGCCCCGTGCGGACGCGGCGGATTTCGGCGGTGAGTTCGGTCGACATGGTTGACCAAATTGAGGTGGTCATGGCACTTTCGTCCGGCGCAGGCGTGCGCCAATCCGGTCGCGCGTCTGCAATCCCCCACAAGGAGAGCCATGTTCAAGAGATTCGCCGCCGTGCTCAGCGCGGGGACGGTCGTCGCGGGCGCCCTGACCCTCGGTGCCGCCCCCGCGCAAGCCCTCCAGGCCGGCGACCTGACCTCCACCATCGCGCTGAGCAACTGCTCGGCCTCGCTGGTCCGTTACCCGAGCTCGGTGGACACCGACCGGGCGATGATGCTGACCAACGGCCACTGCCTGCCGACCATGCCGGCGGCCGGTGAGGTCATCCAGAACGTGAGCTCCAGCCGCAGCGGCACGCTGCTCAACTCCGCGGGCAGCTCGCTCGGCACGGTCCAGTCGGACAAGGTGCTGTACGCGACGATGACCGGCACCGACGTCGCGCTCTACCAGCTCACCGACACCTTCGCCGCCATCTCCTCCAAGTACGGGGCGACGGCGCTGACGATCAGTGACACCCACCCGGTGGACGGGTCGGCGATGTACATACCGTCCTCGTACTGGAAGCAGGTCTGGAACTGCTCGATCAACGGGTTCGTCGGGACCCTGCGCGAGGACGCGTGGACCTGGCACGACTCGCTGCGCTACAGCTCGGGCTGCAACACCACGCACGGCACGTCCGGTTCGCCGATCGTCGACGCGACCAGCCGGAAGGTCGTCGGCATCAACAACACCGGCAACGACGACGGCGCGATGTGCACCCTGAACAACCCGTGCGAGGTGGCCGCGGACGGCACCACGACCGCCACCAAGGGCCAGAGCTACGGTGAGGAGACCTACTGGTTCACCACCTGCCTGGGCACCGGCCGGGCCATCGACCTGAACGTCAGCGGCTGCCTGCTGACCAAGCCGGCCGGCGCGGCCGTGTCGGTCACCAGCCCGGGCAACCAGTCGACCGCGCTGAACGGCTCGGTCAACCTGCAGGTCAAGGCCACCGGCGGCACCGCGCCGCTCAGCTACTCGGCCACCGGCCTGCCCACCGGCCTGTCGATCAACGCCTCCACCGGCGTGATCAGCGGCACCGCCACCGCGGCCGGCACCTACAACGTGACCGTCACCGCCAAGGACGCCGCCAACAAG
>NZ_JOGH01000190.1:0-7545 GCF_000721345.1 Kitasatospora sp. NRRL B-11411
GGTGCGGTCGGCGCGGGGCGGGCGGGGGTGCGGTCCGGCCGGGCGGGTGAATCCGGTGGGCGGCGTTGGAATTCGGAGGTGTGCGCACGGTAGCGATGGGGTGGTCCCGTGAAGGGCACGGGAGTTGACTGTTCATTAAGGATGATTGTGCGAGCGATTCTGGTTTCCCTGATGGCTGCGGGTTCGGTGCTCGGACTGGCGGCGCCCGCTCCGGCGGCCGGGGGCCCGGCGGTCGGCGACGTGGTGGTGTTCTCGACCGAGGCGCAGCCGCTGGACACCTACGTCGACCCGGCCGGATGTCAGCAACTTCCCACGTTGGCCCACGTGTTGACCAACCAGACGGACCGGCCGGTGAAGGTGTACGGCAACCCGTTCTGCCTCGGCCCGTCGGTGGTGGTGCAGCCGGGTTACGGGACGCACGTGCCGGGCGGGGCGGGGAGTTTCTCCGCGTAGTACGGAATTGCGGAAAAGCGGTCGGATGATCGCACGGGCGGTCGACGGAAAAGCCGATCGCCCGCTTTTTGTCTGATGACAGGAATGCGGCCGAACGGTCGCACTGTGTCATGATGACGAGCGCCGACTCCTCGTCCGTCGCGGCGAATTGGCGCACCGTCAGTGCGGTCGGCTCGTTGTCTCCGGCCCCCCGCGGCAGTCGCGTCCCGGGTTGCGGCCGCCGTCGAGAGGACTGCGTTTCCCGTGGAGCACGTCGCACTTCCCGCTGCCTCCGAGGCGGCCCCGATCCCCTGGCGGGCGTACGCCAGGCTGGCCAAGCTCGACATCTGGGACTACTACCTGAGCGTCCCGCTGGTGGCCGCGATGGTCCTGGCCTCGGGGGCGGGTGGCGGGGCCGGGACGGTCCTGGTGGTGCTGGTGCTGTTCCTGGCGGGCGAGGTCGCCATGAGCGCGGCCATGTGCACCTTCGACGACGTCACCGGGTACCGGGACGGCAGCGACGCGGTGAACTACGGACCGGACGCGCCCGCCCGGCGGCTGGCCCGGAAGCCGCTGGTGGCCGGGACGCTGACGGAGCGTCAGGCGATCCGGTTCGGGTGGGCGGCGGTCGCGGCCTGCGTGCTGTGCTGGGCGGCGGCCGTCGCGGCGGCGCCCGCCCGGCCCTGGTGGGCGGTGGCCGGGACGGCGGCGCTGGCGGTGTTCGGGTTCCAGTACACCTGGTGGCTGCGGATCAGCTACAACGGCTTCCAGGAGTTCTTCCTGGCCGCACTGGGCTGGTTCTTCGTGCTCCCGCTGTACGGGCTGCTGACCGGGCGGTTCGACGGGTTCGCGGTGGTACAGGCGCTGGTGTTCGGGCTCGGCCCGCTGCTGTTCGGCGTGTACTCCAACACCAACGACATCCCCGGCGACCGGGCGGTGGGCCGGAAGACCGCCGCGGTGCTGCTCCCGCCGCGCGGCAACGCGGCGTTCGTGGCCGGGTGTTCGGCGCTGGAGGCGGTGCTGCTGGTGGGCTCGGCGGCGGTCGGGGTCGCGCCGTGGTGGTTCCCGCTGGTGATGGCGCCGGTGATCGCGCTGCGGGCCCGGCAGTGGGTGCTCGGGTTCGTCCGGGGCGAGATCCTGCTCGCCCGCCGGCTGGGGATCCACCTGCACCGGGTGTGCTGCGCGCTGCTGGTCGGCGTGGACCTGGGCCTCGCGGTGTTCGGCGGTGGGCTGTGACCGGCGGGGCTGTGACCGGCGGGGCGGGACGCAGCGGGACGGGGCGCAGCGGGGCGGGGCGCAGCGGGACGGGGGTGTTGTTCGGGCGGCTGCCGTTGGACCTGGGGCCGCTGTTCGACACGCTGGCCGAGCAACGTCCTTCGGTGAACGTCCAGTTGGGGCGTCCGCTGGACCTGGCGCCGGAGCGGGGCACCGCGTACGACACCGGGCAGGTGGCCGAGCTGGTGCGGGAGACCGCGGCCTGGCTGGTGGCGGCCGGGGCCGGGCCCGGGTCGTCGGTGGCGGTCGTCAAGCGCAACCACTGGGACTACGTGCTGCTGGCCTGCGCGGCGGCCCGGATCGGGGCGGTGCCCGCGCTGCTGTCGGACCGGGTGCCGCCGGACGGGCTGGCGGCGCTGCTGCGGCGGCTGCGGCCGGACGTGCTGGTCACCCAGCGGGACGTGCTCGGCGGGGCGCGGGCCGCCGGGGTGGAACTGACCGCGCTGGCCGGGCGGACGGTCTGCCTGGACGGGCCCGCCGAGGGCGCGCTGGCGGTGGACGACCTGCGCGGCGGGCCGGTGCCGGCGGTGCGCGGGCGCGGGGAGGACGAGCCGCTGGCGGTCATCCACACCTCCGGCACCACCGGCGTCCCCAAACTGGTGGTGCACTCCACCCGGACGCTGATCCGGCGGCTGTCGGCGTTCGAGGCGCGCCCCTGGCCGGTGCTGTCGGTGCGCCGCGCGGACACTGTGGCCAGCGCCGTCTCGTTCGCCCACGGGCGGGCGCTGACCTGGACCGTCAGCGCGTTCTGGCGGGCCCCGCAGACCGTCGTGCTGCTGCCCGACTCGGACCCGTCGACGGCCGCCGCGCTGCTGCGCAGCCACCCGCCGACCGTCATGGAGGCGCTGCCGTCCAGCTACGTGCGCTGGCAGGCGCTGGCGGAACCGGCGGCGGGGTCGGCTGGGTCGGCAGGCTCGACGGGGGCCGCGGGGTCGACGGGGGCCGCGGGGGCCGCGGGGTCGAATCCGTTCCGGGACGTGCGGCTGTTCATCTCGACCTTCGACGCGATGCACCCGCCGACCGTGCGGACCTTCCTGGACGCCACCCGGCGGCGGCATCCGCTCTGGATGCAGGGGTGGGGGCAGAGCGAGACCGGGCCGCTGAGCTTCCGGTTCCTGACCCGCGGGGCGCTGGCCGGGCCCGCCGGGCGGCACCCCACCACCCGCGACCTGGGGCGGCCGGTGCCCGGGTGGGTGCGGGTGAAGGTCGCCGACCCGGCCCGGCCCGGCCGGACGGTGCCGCCCGGCGAGACCGGGATGCTGTACGCCCGCACCGGGGCGCTCTGCCTCGGCTACCTGGGCGAGCCGGAGCGGTGGGGGCGCAAGCTCGACCGCGGCTGGTTCAACACCGGGGACCTCGGGGTGCGCACCCGCGACGGCCGGGTCCTGGTGCTCGACCGGGAGGTCGACATGGTGCCCGGGATGAGCTGCGTCGAGATCGAGGACGTGCTGCACGAACGGCTCCCCGACGTCGAGGAGGCCGTCCTGCTGTCGGTGGCCGACGGCCGCCCGCAACCGGTGCTGGTCACCGCGGACGGCGGGCTCGACCCGGCGCGCTGGCGGGACGCGGTGCGCGACCTGCCGCCGCTGGCCGAACCGCTGGTGGTCGGCTGGGACGCGGTGCCGCGGACCGCCACCGGGAAGGTGCGGCGGCACGAACTGCGGGCCCGGGTGCTGGCCGGCAGTGCCGGGATCGGGACCGGGCAGTGGACGTGAACGCGGCCGGGAAGGGCGGGAGTTGACGTGACGAGGGCGGAGGGCGCAGTGGGCGCAGTGGGCGCGGAAGACGGCTGGGACGCGGCGGGCGGTTCGGACGAGGCGAGCGGTTCGGGCGAGGTCGATGTCGCGGTGGTCGGGGCGGGGATCGCCGGGCTGGCCGCGGCGCACCACCTGGTGGCGGCCGGGCGGTCGGTGCGGGTCTTCGAGGGGGGCGACCGGGTCGGCGGGCGGATGGCCTCCAGCCGGGTGGACGGGTGGCTGCTCGACGAGGGCGCGGAGACCATCGCCGGGGCCGGGTACGAGGCGACCTGGGAGCTGATCCGGGCGGTGGGCGTGCCGGAGTCCGAGGTGCCGGTGATCGAACCCGGGTTCGCGCTGTGGCGGCGCGGGCGGGCGCACGCCCACCTCGGGCACCCGAAGGGCCTGCTGACCGGCGCCGGGCTGTCCTGGCGGGGACGCTGGGCGTGGCTGCGCTTCGTCGCCGAACTCGGCACCGTCTGGCGGGGGTTCGACCCCGACCGGCCGGAGACCGCGCCCAGCCGGGACGCCACGCTGAGCGAGTACTGCGCCGGCTCGGCGGGGCGGGAGGAACTGCTCGCCGCGATGCTGCAGCCGCTCTCCAGCCACTGCTTCGGCTGGCGGCCGGAGAGCTCGGCCGTCGCCCCGATGGTGGCCACCCTGCTGTCGGTGGGCGGGGCCGGGGCGCGCTGGATGACCTACCGGGACGGGATGGACACGCTGGCCCGCCGGCTGGCCGAACGGCTGCCGGTGGAGCTGGGGCGGCGGGTGGCCGCCGTCCGGGAGGAGCCGGGCGCGGGTCCGGGGGCGGCCGGCGTGCGGGTGGAGTTCGCGGACGGGACGCGGGTGCGGGCCCGGCAGGTGGTGCTGGCGGTGCCCGCGCCGCTGGCGCTGGAGTTGCGCGGGGACGACCTCCCGGACGGGGAGCGGCCGTACCTGGCGGCGAGCACGTACGCGCCAATGCTCAAGGTGGCCTGCCTGCTGGACCGGCCGCTGCCCAGCCCGACCGGGGCGCCGAGCTACGCGATGTCGGTGCCGGAGAGCGAGAGCCGGGTCTGCACCGGGCTGATCCTCGACCACCTGAAGGCGGACGGGCGGGCACCCGCGGGGAAGGGGCTGGTCAGCGTGTTCGCCTCGCCGTGGGTCTCCCCCGAGCTGCTGGGCGAACCGGACGAGCGGGTGGTGGAGACGCTCTGCGCGGAGGCCGAGCGCTTCCTGCCCGGCCTGCGGGCGGCCACCGTCCGGACGCTGGTGCACCGCTTCCCGCTCGGGCTGCCGCAGGGGGCGCCGGCGGCCGTCCGGGAGCGGGCCGCGTTCCTGGACCGGCCGACCCGGGCGGTGGAGTACGCCGGGGACTGGGTGATGCTGCGGCCGAGCAGCGAGGGGGCGGTGCGGTCGGGGAAGCTGGCGGCGGAGCGGGTGCTCGCGCACGCGGCGGGGGCAGGAGCGGGTGCGGGTGCGGGGGCCGCTTCGGTTTCGGTTTCGGCTTCGGCTTCGGCTTCGGCTTCGGCTTCGGCTTCGGTGGGGCGGGCGTGAGGGGCGGGGCGGTGCGGGAGGCCGGGGGGTCGTACCTGTTCGACAACGGGAGTGCGCACGCGGCCGGGCAGCACCGGTGCCTGGCGGCGTGGCTCGACCCGATCAGTGTCGGCCGGCTGCGGGCGGGCGGGGTCGGGCCCGGAATGCGGTGCCTGGACGTGGGCGCCGGGGCGGGGAGCGTCGCGGTCTGGCTGGCCGAGCAGGTCGCACCCGGGGGCTCGGTGGTGGCCACGGACCTGGTGCCGCTGCCGGTGCCCGCCCGGCCCGGGCTGGCGGTGCGGCAGCACGACGTGGTGCGGGACCCGCTGCCGGAGGAGGCGTTCGACCTGGTGCACGTCCGGCTGGTGCTGTCCCACCTGCCGGAGCGGGAGGCGGTGTTGGCGCGGCTGTTCGCCGCGCTGCGGCCCGGCGGGGTGCTGCACCTGCTGGAGTTCGACGCCGAGTACGCGCCGGTGCTCACCGTCCCCGACGAGCGGGCCCGGGAGCTGTACGAGCGGTACCAGCAGGCGAAGTTGCGGGCCTTCCGGGCCCGCGGTTCGCACCAGGGGTGGGGGCGGGAGTGCGCCGGTGCGCTGGTGCGGGCCGGGTTCGTCGAGGTGGAGGCGGAGGCCCGGATCGGCACGCTCGCCCCCGGGACGCCGCAGCTGGAGATGCAGTTGCACAACACCTGGCACCTGCGGGAGGCACTGCTGCGGGAGGGGCTGACGGAGGACGAACTCGCCGAGCTGCGCGGGCTGTTCGGCGACCCGCGGTTCCGGGCCTGCTCGAACGTGGTGTACGCGGTGCGCGGGCGGCGGCCGTGAGTGGCGGGCGGGCGGCCGTGGGCGGCGGGCCGGGCCTGCTTGCGGCGCTGCGGCCGGTGGTGGCGCGGGAGGTGGCGGCCGGGCTGTTGCGCGGGTGCGGGGTGGGGGTGGTGGAGGGTGAACTGCTGCAGGTGGGCGGGGAGTTGGGCTGTCGGATCTCCTGGGCCGGGCCGTTGGGGCTGGCTCTCGGCAGTGAGGCGGACGTCCAGGCGGCGTGCGGGGTGATGCACGTGCACGGCCGGCGGTACGGGGCGCCGACGCCGCTGCGGGTGGACTTCGCGTCGGTGGCGGCCGGGGTGCTGGCCGCGACGGGTGCGCTGGCGGCGCTGCGGGCGCGGCGGTTCGGGGCGGCGTACCGGGAGGTGGGGGTCTCGGTGGCACAGGCCGCACTGTTCGGGCTGGCGCAGTACTTGGCGGCGGCGACCGCCCCGGACCGGGAGTGCGCGGAGCCGTCCGGGGTGGGCGGGCCGCCGTTCGTCGCGGCAGACGGGGTCCGGTTCGAGCTGGAGGCCCTGGCGGCGGACGGCTGGCTGCGGTTCTGGTCCGAACTCGGCGTCGGGCGGCGGGTGGTGGGCCGGGCCTGGCTGCCGTTCCAGGCCCGGTACGGGACGGCTTCCTGCCCGCTGCCCGAGGAGCTGTTCGCGGCGACGCGGGCGGTCGGCTACCGGCGGCTGGTGCGGATCGCGGCCGGGTGCGGGGTGGAGTTGACGGTGGCGGCGGCGCGGCCGGCCGTGCTGGGCGGGCTGCCGTGGCGGCTGCGGGCGGGCGGGGTCGCGGGGCCGGTCCGCGAGCCCGAATTCGGTTTCGGGAAGGGGCCGTTGAGCGGGGTCCGGGTGGTGGAGATCGCCCGGCGGGTCCAAGGGCCGGTGGCCGGGCGGGTGTTGGCGCTGCTGGGGGCCGAGGTCGTGCGGGTCGAGCCGGTGGGCGGGGACCCGCTGCGCGGGGTGCCGCCGATGACGGTGTCGGGTGGCGGCGGGGTGGCGGTGTCGGCGCGGTTCGCGGCGCTCAACCGCGGCAAGGGGGTGCTGGAGGCGGACCTGCGCAGTGCGGAAGGACGGTCTGCGGTACGGGAGTTGGTGCGGGGGGCGGACGTGCTGCTGCACAGCCTGGCGCCCGCGAAGGTCGCCGGACTGGGGCTGGACGCCGCGGCGGTCGCCGCGCTGCGCCCCGGCCTGGTGTACGCCCAGGCCAGCGGCGGCGGGCCCGGGCTGAGCACCGACTACCCCGTGCAGGCGCACTCCGGTCTGGCCGCGCTGCTGGCGCCGGACGGGCTGCCGCCGCGGCCCACCCTGCTGACCGTCTGCGACGTGCTGGGCGGGCTGGTCTGCGCGGCGGGGACGGTGGCGGCCCTGGAGGCCCGCGAGCGGACCGGGCGGGCGCAGCACGTCGAGTCCTCGCTGCTGTCGGCGGCGCGGCTGCTGTGCGGGGCGGCGAACCGGGCGGGCGGCGGCGGAGGGGCGTCGGTGTGCACGGATCTGGCCGTCTTGGCGCGGGACCCGCGGGTGGCGGCGGCGCTGGAGTTCGGGGCGGACGGGTGTGCGTTCGTCCGCGCGCCGTGGGAGTTCGGGATGTGAGTGGGCGGTGACGGCGGCGCGGTGACGGCGCGGTGGCGGGGAGCGGGTTGGCGATGGGTTCGGCGGATCGACGGATGACGGGAGTGGTGGCTGTGACGTGGGTTTCGGTGGCTGGGGTGGAGTTTCCCGACCGGGTGGGGCGGGGGCTGCGGGAGGAGTGGGTGCTGTCTCTTATACACATCTGACGCT
>NZ_JOGH01000191.1:0-7513 GCF_000721345.1 Kitasatospora sp. NRRL B-11411
GTGCCTCCGGCGGGTCCTCTCTCGGAGGGGGAGGGGGCGGGTTGGTTGGGTGCGGCGTCGTTCGTGGTTGGGGTTGTGGGGGCGGGGTTCCCTCCTCGGCCGGACACCCGGGGGGCGTACCAGGGCCCCGGGCAGGGTGTCCAGGCCGGGCCGCTTCGCGGTCGCTGCGCGAGCCTGGACACCCCACCCGGAACCCTGGTTCGGCTGGCGCTGTCCGACCGAGGAGGGAACCCCGCCCGGGGCGCGTTGTGGCCGGGCCCGGCCGGGCGGGTGCGGGTGGACGCGGCGGGAAAAGGGCAGGTCAGATGGGTTGTTGGGCTTGACCCACCCCCAAGAACATGGTTTAATTAGTGATGTCGGAAGGGGGGGGCAACACCCCAGCCGGCCACCGGAGGCCGACCGGCCCCGGTACCCACTCTCACCAGGAGAAGAACTGTGACCACCCAGGCGGACGCGAACCCCAAGCTGGCGACGATCCGGGCGCTGCTGGCCAAGGCCGAGGACCCGGCGACGCCGGAGGCCGAGGCCGAGCTTGCTCGCACCCGGGCCATGGAGATGGTGGCCAAGTACGGCGTGGACGAGGCGCTCCTGAGCGACGGACAGCCGTCGCGCGACGGGATCACGGACAAGAACTTCGACCTCCCCAACCCCTGGTCGATGTCCCGCGTCCGCCTCATGTACCACATCGCCGAAGCTGTCGGCTGCAAGTCCATCCTCATGGGCCAGCAGGGCAACGGCACCCGCCGCGTCCACGTGGTCGGCTACGAGTCCGATGTCCAGCGCGCGGAGATCCTCTACACCTCGCTTCTGCTCCAGATGCTTAACGGCCTTAACCGGCAGACCGTGCCGTACGGTGTGCGCAGCCCGAAGGCGTGGCGCAACTCCTGGCAGCTCGGTTTCATCACGCGCGTCACCGAGCGGCTTGCGGCCATCGAGGAGGCCGCCCGAGCCGCCGCCAGCGGGGAGACGTCCGCCACCGGCCGCAGCGGCGAACTCGTGTTGGCCGCCCGAGGCAGCATGGTCCGGGCTGCATTCCGGGAGGCTCACCCCAGGGTCCGGAAGCAGAGCAGCTCTTTCAGCGGCAGCGGGTACGGCGACGGCATCGCCGCAGGCAACCGCGCCGACATCGGCGGGAGCCGCCGCATCGGAGTCAGGTCCGCCGGATCGCTCGCCGCCTGATCCAGGCACCCCGCCGGGGCGGCGGCCCGCCGCCCCGGCCCCTCCCCGCGCGCCCCGAGGAGCCCCGCGTGTTCATGGACTGGATCAGGTTCCACAAGACCGACGAGGACGGCCGCCACTACTTCCAGGTCTACAGCGTCCCCCAGGCGTGGAACGCCGCCGCCCCGAAGGTCCCCGGCACGGGCCGGATCAGCGAAGCCGCCGCCCGCACGTTCGCCAGCGCCAGCCCGGCCGGGCATCAGTGGCGCACCCCCTGCCACTGCACCGACTGCGCCATAGCCGCCAAGTCCGTTGAGGACAACGCATCTTGACTACCCAGGAGAGCGTCATGCCCCGGAAGTACCGCGCCACCCCCGCCCGTATCCTCACCGCCGCCGCCGACCACATCGAGCGCGTCGGCCTGTATCAGGGTGACCACCTCTGGCAGCCCGGCAGGATGGGCAGCACCGCCCCGTGCAACCTGCTGCACGCATGGGGGCGCGGCGTGCGCGCCGCCCGGCCCCGCTGGTCCCAGCGCGGCGAGGCGTGGGAGGTCTTCCAGCGCTCCCTGTTCGACTCCCTGGTGGTGCTCAGCAATCAGGCCCACGGCGGCCCCGTGTCGCCCGTCCGATGGCGCAAGCTGGGGCTCACGGAGGACGCCTATCGGCGCACCCTGCTGTGGTGCTGGAGTGACGCCCCCGGGCGGACCACCGCCGAGGCTGCTGCCCTGATCCGCTCAGCCGCAGCCCTCTACCGGGGTGACGCCGATCACACCGTACCCGGTTGCTCCACCCTCCAGAACATGGTTTAATTAATGGTGTCGGAAGGGGGAGGGCAACACCCCCGACCGACACCCCCGCCGGGCCGACCGGCCCCGGCGGAACCTCTCACCAGAAGGCAGTACGACGATGACCACCAAGACCCAGGCCGGCGTCCAGACCGCTCCCGCCCCGTGGCCGACCATCACCACCGCAGAACTCCTCGCACACCCCGGCAACGTCCGCTCCGTCGAGGCCCCGGCCGATCTACTGGCCGACGTGAAGGCCAACGGCGTCCAGGAGCCGCTGTACGTCGTGCGCACCAACGGCAACGTGCCGCAGATCATCGACGGGTTCCAGCGGCTCGCCGCCGCCGTCGACGCGGGGCTGGAGGCCCTGCCGTTCACGCCCCGCCCGGTCATCCGGATCGACGCGCTCACCCCGCACCCGGAGAACGCCCGCGAGGATCTCGACATCAACGCGCGGTTCGTGGAGTCCTTCCGCGCCGAGGGCTGCCGCATCCCGGTCAAGATCCAGCGGCTTGAGGGCGGGATCATCCAGGTCAACGACGGCCACCGCCGCTACTTCGGCGCGCAGGACGCGGGCCTCACCCACCTGCCGTACGAGTGGGAGGACGACGACCGCGACGCCGCCGGGCAGTTCCTCGACATGATCACCACCTCCGAGCAGCGCAAGGGCCTGACGACGAAGGAGATGAACCAGGCCATGTTCAGCGCCGCCGAGGCGGGCGCACAGGTCGGCCGCATCGCCAAGGCGGCGGGCGTCCGACAGAAGGACGTGCGCACTCTCGTCAAGGTCCGCAACGACGAGAAGCTCAGCGCCGCCATCAGTGCCGCGAGCGGCTACACGTGGACGTTCGAGAACATGGCCGCCCTCCAGGAGTTCGCCGATAACCCGGAGGCGCTCGCCGCGATCACCGAGGCTGCCGCCGCCAAGGGCGCGGACGAGGCGAAGGTTCAGTGGGCCATCGAGGTCGAGCGGGTCAAGCGCGACAAGGCGGCCAAGGCGGCGGCCCACCGCGCGGAGCTGGAGGCCGCCGGGCAGAAGATCCGCGATATCGAGGAGCTGTCCGAGCGGGCCACGCGGGTGTGGCGGCTGAGCGGCGTCAGCGAGGAGGAGCACAACGGGTGCAAGGGTCAGGTGTGGGTGTTCGACGACCGGCGGGGCGACCGGTACGAGCCCTACTGCACGGCCCCCGGACTGTACGGACACGTCGCGCCGGAGAGCGCCAAGAGCAGCGGAACCGGCAGCACCAGGACCGCCGCCGAGGTCGAGGCCGAGCGCGCCGCCCGCGCCGCCGTCAAGGCGGGCAATATCGACTGGGACGCCGCCGAGGTGATCCGCCGGAAGTGGCTCGCGGACCTGATCAAGTCGCGCGCGCTCCCGAAGGCCAGCACCAACGTCCTGATCCGCCACGTCAACGAGGCACTTCTGAGCGGGACGTGGGGGATCTGTGACGACCTGAACAAGGAGCCCACCACTGAGATCCTGGCCGATTTCCTGGGGCTGAACGCCCAGCAGGCCAAGGACCGCAGCATGTTCGCCCAGCACGCCGCCAAGGACCCGCGTCGGGCCCCTCAGCTCCAGTTCGCGGCCATCGCGGCCGTCCGTGAGAAGTGCGCGAACCGGTCGGCGTGGCGGACGGACGGCCAGCACGCCCCGTGGACCCGGAAGCCCACGGCCGCGTGGTTCCGCGTGCTGGAGTCGCTCGGGTACCAGCTGACGCCCATCGAGCGGTCGGTGGCGGACGAGACGCCGTACGACCCGGCGAAGAAGGAGCAGCCCCGCGCCTCCCTGCTTGGCGGGGGCGAGCCGGAAGCCGAGCCGGACACCCAGCAGGGCGACGACGAGCAGGGCGACGAGGAGCCGGAGGCCGAACCGGCCGAGGGCGAGGGCGGCGACGAGCAGGCCGCCGACGCCACCGACGCCCGGCCGGAGCAGGTCGAGGAGGCCCCGGAGGGCGAGCCCGAGCCGGAAGCCCCGACCGAGGCCGAGGGCGACCAGGCCGACGCCGAGCCGGAGGGAGTGGAGCCGGAGCCGGAGGCCGAGCCGGACGCCCCGGCCGAGGCCGAGGAGTCGACCACCGAGACCGAAGCCGCCTGATCCTCCCCACCGATCCGACGCCGGGGGCGGGAACCCGCCCCGCCCCCGGCAGCCTCCCAGGAGCCCCACCGTGACCCGTGCAGTCCTCTCCGAGACCTACGCCGACGACCACTGCTGCGGATACGCCGCAGCCCCCGCCGAGCCGAACGCCAGCGTCGCCGCCGACCTGATGCAGGCCCGCGCCATCGCGGGCGGGCTCGCGGAGTTCGGCATCGGGTCCGCCCGCTGGTCTGCCGCTTACGACCCGGAGGCCGCCGCCGTCGTCCTCCGCGTGGACACCCCGCGCGGACTGTACGCGCTGGTCATCCCCGAGCCCGGCCAGCCGTTCCCCGTCCGCCATCACGGCGAGCGCGTCGGGGCGCTGGACTGCCGCCGCACCTACGGCACCCCGGACAGCCTCACCGCCGCACTGTTCGCCGCCTTCCTGCGCGACCGCGCCGCACTCGACATCCCCGGCCGGGACGTTTGCCTCACCCGTCAAAACATGGTTTAATTAATGGTGTCGGAGGGGGAGGGCAACACCCCCTCCGAACCACGGGCCAACAGCCGGCCCCAACCCGAACCCGGCCGCCCGCGGAGGGCAACCCGCCCGGCCGGGGACTCGATTCCTCTCACCAGCAGGAGCACCCCGATGACCAGCGCAGCCATGCGGTTTTCCGTCCCCGCCACCGCCCAGGCCCGCGTCCGCCAGCTCGTTGAGGCCACCAACGCCCGCGCCGCCGTCCACCGCCTCAGCCCGTACGCGCTCGACATCTCCGCCCCGTTCCTCGCGGACTACCGCGACGTGGACGGCCGGGTGATCGGCAAGCGCCCCACCGTCACCGTGACCATCACCGGCGACATGCCCCGCCACCAGGGCTGGACCGTCATCGCCCGTCTGGACCACGACGAGGAGGGGGAGACGATCACCAGCCTGTTCCCGGGCCTGCCGGAGCGGGACGCCGAAGCCGCGCGCCAGCACCGGGCCGTCGAGAACTACTGCCAGGGGTGCTCCGTCGCCCGGCACCGCACCGCCACCTATCTCGCTCGCCACGAGAACGGCGAGATTCGGCAGTTGGGCACCACGTGCGTCGAGCCGTACACCGGACTGCCGATCAAGGGGCTTGAGGCGCTGTGGCGTCTCGGGTCGATCAAGGATTCCGACTGGGACGGAGAGGAGGGTGGCGTCCCGGCGGACCTGCGCGTGCCGGTGGACGAGGTGCTCCGGGTGGCCGCCGCCATCGTCACCCAGGACGGCCGTTTCTACAGCCGCTCCGAGCAGTGGAAGAACCGTGTGCCGACCGCCGACAGCGTCGAAGCGTACTTCTTCGACCGCAAGGCCCCGATGGAGTGGCGGGCCGGAATCGACGCCGAGCCCGACGCGGCCAGCACCGCCGCCGCCGTCCGCGCGTGGGCACTCCAGGGGTACGGCAGCCTCTCCGAGTACCGCCACAAGGTGGGCCAGCTGGCCAAGGGCGAGACCGTCGCCCCGCGCCACCTGCCGACGCTGGTGTCCGCCGTCGCCGGGTGGCACCGCGACCAGGAGAAGGCGGCCATCGAGCGGGCCGCCCAGAACAGCAAGCCGCAGGGCAGCAAGGGGGAGCGGCTCACCGTCCCCGCCACCGTGACCACGGTCATCGAGCTGGAGGAGCGGTACTACGGCTACCACGCTCAGCGCCGCCGACTGATCAAGTTCCAGGACGCCGAGGGCAACGTCTACGTGTGGTTCAGCAGCGCCGCCACCGTCCCGGGCAAGGGCGACGAGGTCGAGCTGACCGGCACCGTCAAGGAGCACAGCACCTACGGCGAGACCGCCCAGACCGTACTCACCCGGTGCCGCGTCACCGAGCGCGAACCGGTCGCCGCCTAGGAAGGCCCGGCCGGGCGGAGACCACCGCCCGGCCCGCCCCGGGCCGCCGGTCGTGGGGTTGGGCGGCATCGAGCCGCCCAACCCCACGCGCACCCACCGCCCGGCAGCGCCGCCTCCGTTGGCGGCCGACCCGCCCCGCGACCGAAGACCGAAAGGGCGTCCCTTCGGGACGGCTCAGCCCGGCCCGGCTCGCAGCCGGCCGGGACGTCCGGGCCGCAGGCGGCCCTCCCGCCCCGCCCGGACGCCGGGCCAACGGACGTGCCCTACGGGCACGACAGCACTCTCCGCCGCGCTCCGCGCGACCAGGCGGCACCCCGACGACGGGGGCGCCGCCGCCCCCGACCGCACCACCGAACCCACCGAGGACCACCAATGCCCGAGCCCGCGCGCGCCGCCGCCCAGTTCGGAGACCCCTCACCGCAGACCTGCCTGCAAGTCGCCGGGGAAGCCGCCCTACTCGCGGTCATCGCCGCGGACGAAGCCATGGCCGCCGTCCGCCGAAGCAGCACCGGCACCGCGCGGCTGGAGGCGGCCATGCACGCGGCCCACCAAGAAGCCGTCGAAGCCGCCCGGCACGCCGACCGCGCCGAGCAGTACGCCGTCGATCCCGAGATGCCTGCAAGCTCGCTCGCCTACTGCGCCCGCCAAGCCGTCCACCATGCGGTGCTCGCCCAGGCCGCCGCCGGAGTCGAGGTCACGGCCGCCGGCCTGCGCGCCGAGCTGGACCGTGTCCTCACGCCCGAGGAGCAGGCCGAGCGCGAGCGCGCCCGCCGCCAGGAGGAAGACCGGCGCGAGGCCGAGGAGCAGGCTGCCACCGGGATGGACCGCCCGAACCGGGAGCAGGCCGCCTCGAACCTCTACCTCGCCGAACGCCACGTCGCCGAACTCGGCTGGAGCACCGGCCACCTGCGGGTGATGGAGGCCGCCGCGACCGGCCGACTGTACTGGCGTGACGGCCGTGCCCGGCTCGCTGCGCGGCACGGCGGGTGGACCGGCGGGCGCCGGATCAGTCAGGAGCGGACGCAGGCTCTGCTGACCGCCAAGTTCCTCACCGCCGACCAGCAGAGCGACGGCACCCGCGTGCTCACCCCGAGCCCGATGGGCCACGTCGCGCTGGAACTCGCCCTGCTGCACCAGGCCGGGCTGCACGCCAGCGACCACATCGCCTACGAAGCGCGGTTCGCCCGGGTCCGCCGCCGTCACAAGCGCCGCGACGACCAGAAGGCCGCCGCCCGCCGCCTGCCCCCGCTCGAACCCAGCGCGCAGAAGCTCTACCAGAAGCCGATCACCATCGCCGAACAGCAGGCCCGCGCCAGCCAACAGCCGACCGTCGACCTCGCACCGGCCAGCTCGCCGGACACCGGCGCCGCTGCCGCCCTCCCGCAGCCGGCACCCGCACCAACCACGGCCCCGCGAACTCCAGCACCGCCTCTGCCCAAGCCCCGGCGGGCCCTCCCGCGGGCCCGGCCGATCCCCGTCGCCCCGCTCCAGCCCACCCTGTGGTGACACCCCGGATCATGGTTTCGTGCCTCCGGCGGGTCCTCTCTCGGAGGGGGAGGGGGCGGGTTGGTTGGGTGCGGCGTCGTTCGTGGTTGGGGTTGTGGGGGCGGGGTTCCCTCCTCGG
>NZ_JOGH01000192.1:0-7506 GCF_000721345.1 Kitasatospora sp. NRRL B-11411
GTTGGGGTCCGGCCCGTCCGGGGTTGGGTGGGTCGGGGTCCGGTGGGTTGGGATCTGTTCGGTCGGGGTTCGGCAGGTTGGGGCGGGGAAGGGGGCGTGCCATGGAAGAAGTGCCGGGTGCGTACGAGGAGTCGGAGCGGGCGGAACGCGTCCGGCGGGCGAGGCTGGTCGGGTCGGCGGAGCAGTCGGCCCCGGCCCCGGGCGTAGGCCCCGGCCTGCCGCCGCCCGGCGGGTCGGAGGCCGTCGACCGGCGCGAACCGGTGGAGTTCCGCCCGCCGGAACCGGTCCGGACGCCGGGGACGGTCACGCCCGGCTTCGTGCTCTGCTACGAGTGCGACGGCCTCGGCGCCTGCGACCGGTGCGGCGGGCGCGGCTGGTTCCCGGACGCACCGCCCGGGCGCCGGCGCTGCCCCGCGTGCTTCGGACGTCGCGTCTGCCCCATCTGCCGGGGCGGCGGCCAACTGGCCGTCTCCGACCTGTCCGCCTACCAGCGGGGCTACTACCCCGAGTTGTGACCAGGGCCGGAGCCATGGCCGAGGCCGGAGCCGCCCGGTGCGGCGGGCGGCGGACGGCGGACGGGGCGTCAGGGGCGGTCGGCGTCGGCGGCCGACCGGACCGCCTCGCCCACCCGGGCCGGGGAGGTGCGCCAGGGGGCGCCGTGGCCGGGGAGCACCCAGGACGCGGGCAGGCCGGCGATCCGGTCGAGGGAGGAGAGCGCCAGGGCCGGGTCGTCGGTGAAGGGGGCGGGCTGGGGGCCGGTGCGCCCGGTGAGGACGTGACGGGTGGTCAGCGCGTCCCCGACGGCGACCGCGTCGGCGAGCGGGACGTGCACGGCCACGCTCCCCGGGGAGTGGCCCGGCATGCCCACGATCAGCGGGCTGCCGGGCAGGTCCAGCACGTCGCCGTCGCCGATCTCGGTGACTTCGCCGACGTGGCGGGTGCGCAGGCCGTTCTTCCGGAGGGAGTAGCCGAGGAAGCCGAGCGTCGGGCCGAGGCGCCGGGGGCCGAGCGCGACCTCGGGTTTCTCCCCCGTGCGGGCGCGGTCGGCGTCGGCGGAGGCACGTGATCGCCACGAGGCGGTGTGCGGTGTGCGGTGTGCGGTGTGCCTGGAGGCTGCCGGGCTGTTTGCCGAGGGCGACGAGCCTCCGGACGTGGGCCAGCGCCAGCGGGTGAGCCGCCTGGTGCCGTACTCGGCGCCAGGCATGGAAGTGTGTACCCGTCGGCATCAACTCCGTGAGAAGGACAGGCTCGTGGTGGTGGGAAGGGCAGCCCGTCAGGCGCTGCGGATGGCGAGAGTCGAGGCGGTGTTCGGCAAGGACGAGACCCCTGCGGCGCTCGACCTGTTGGAACTCGTCGAGCGCGCGTGGCACGACGCCTATCAAGAGATCGCGCCGACCGAGGAACTGATCGACGGCATCCTGACGTGCTCTCAGGGTGATCTCGGGCGGCTGATCCGTTTCGGCCTGTTGGCAGTCGTGGACGCACGGGACCTGTGGGTGGCCGTCGAGAAGATCCGGGCGGCCGAGACGGCGGAACCGGCGATCCCACCAGCTGAAGGGCCGTGATCGACCGGTGCGCGCCCGGTGAGCCTCGACCCCATCGGGATACCGGCTGAGCAGCACTACTGGCGCTTTCAGGCGGTGGCGGTGACGGCGGGAGGTCGAGGGATGGTCCGGTTCCGGCGAGGAAGCCGTCGAGGGTGTCGAGGCGGCACTGGAGCCGTTTGAGCCGGTTGCGGACGAGGGCGCGAGTCGGCCCCGGACCAGCACGATCGGCGCCCGGGCCGCTGTGGGCCACGTGGAACTTCCGGCCGATCAGCGTCGCCACCCGCACGCCGGTCCGGACCTGATCCTCGTCCCAGCCGCACCACCTCGGAGAGGGAGGAGACCTCGACTCCCAGGGCATCGCAGTGTTCTTGGACGTCGATCCTTCCTGGGCCCGCGAGCAGTCGTTCTGGTCACGGTCCGGACACATCGCGCACACTACTCCTCCACGGTCGCTACGGTCCCTCTCGTCCGACCACCGAACCGCCACCCCTGGGGAACCGTTGAACGTGCGCCGTACCGCTCTCACCACCGCCGGCCTGCTCCTCGCCGCAGCAACCGTTGTCGCGTGCGACCCGGCCGCCACCAGCACTACGAAGACCAGCACCACCAGCGCCGGGGCCGGCGCGTCCGTGCAGGCGTCCCAGCCCGCTGCTGCGCCCCCGGCTGCGGGTGGTGACGATGCGAACGGCGATGTGGAGATCGTGTCCTGCCAGGTTGACCCGACTTTGCACTGGCCGTCTGCAGACTTGAAGATCACGAACCACTCGTCGAAGAGCTCGAACTACATCGTCAACATCGAGTTCGTCGACGCCGGTGGGACGCGTCTCGCGGAGGGCATCGCGGCGACGAACAACCTGGCGGCAGGTCAGGCCGCGAATGTGAAGGCGGCGGGGACGGCGGAGGTGAAGGGGAAGGCGTCGTGCAAGGTGTCGAAGGTGACTCGGTACGCGGCACCGTGATGTGAGACGGATGTACGTGTGCCCCGCCGCGAGCAGTGCGGCGGGGCACAACCGTGTTCAGCGGGCCCGGCGGGATTCTTCGAGGTGGTCCACGGCAGGCTTGAGCGCGCGGTACGCGACGCCTTCGGGCTGCTACGGGGTAGGGCGTGTGCGGAGTGGCCAATGAGCGCGGGCGGCGAACGACCCCGGTTTGATGTGCAGCAGTGGTGCACGGATCTGATGTGCCCGCGACGCCGGGCAGTGCGACATCGGGCACCGGAAACCGGCTTCGTCCAGGGCGGTGCGGGAGGGGGCGTTGCCGCCGTAGCCGGCGTCCGCGACCACCACCGGCGGCGCGAGGCCCGGGCGGCGAGTTCGTCGACCACTTGGGCCTGCGGGGTGAGCGCCCCCGCGGCCCAGTGGGCCGGCCGCGATCTGGCCTCCTCGACGGACCACGTCGATGCGGAGACGGACTGTCGAGGGCGCTGGTGGTCGATTCCGAGCCGCTCGGCCATCGGCCGTATCGACGTGCACCGCCCGTTCGGCGGCAGGCCCTGCCGGTGGGCCGGGCCGCTGCCCCGTTGATCCGAGCCTCGCGGCGGAGCGGACGCCTCCGCTGGGAACGCCTCCAACTCATCACGTACCACTGCAAGTTCGTCCGGAGTCACACCGGCAGCGAACTGCCGAGCACCCAACCCGCCCGGGCGCCTCGCAGCACCTGGCAAAGCACTACTGGCCCAGCAGGCCGTGCAGGGCGGTGAGGGCCTCGCGGCCGGTGGGGTCGGTGAAGTCGCGCACCAGGTCGGTGGCGAAGCTCGCCACCGACGTCACGGTGCCGCCCGCCGTCCGGATCCGGTCGAAGGCCGCGTTCTCGGTGCGCTCCGACATGCCGCCGCTCGCGTCGACCAGGACGGTCACCGCGTAGCCGTCGGCCAGGGCGTCGAGCGCGGTGTGCAGGACCACGATCTCCGAGGTCACGCCGCAGAGGGCCAGCGTGGTGCGGGCGTTGGCGGCGATCTCCCGGCGCCAGGGCGCGTCGTCCCAGCAGCACGGGCCGCTGCGCACGAACGGCGTGGCGGCGGGGAGTTCGGCGATGACGCCGGGGCCGCCGGGCCGGGGTGCGGCCGACACGGTGAACGGGATGTCCAGCGTCCGGGCGAGCCGGCCCAGCACTCCGGCGGAGCGCCTGATGGTGCCCGGGTCGTTCGTGCGGCTCAGGGCCACGATGCTGTCCTGCAGGTCGGCGAAGACGAGCTGCACGGTGCGGTGATCGAGCACTGTTCTCACTCCAAATCATTCAGGGCTAGAACGATTTGGCGAAGGTAGCATGCTTCTCGTGAACGACGTCAAGTGGGTCGAGACACTCAGCTTCCGGTTCGGCGTCCTGGGCGCGCTGGTCGCCGACCGGCACGCGGCGGCCCTGATCGCCCACGGCCTGAAGCCCAAGCACGTCGCCCTGCTGAGCGTCCTCGACGCGGGGCTGGGCGCCTCGCAGTTGGAGATCGCCAAGGTGATGCGGGTGGCGCCCAGCCTGGTGGTGTCCCTCGCCGACCACCTGGAGTCCGCGGGCGCGATCGAGCGGCTCCGCGACCCGGCCGACCGCCGCCGCCAGCTCCTGCACCTCACCGCCCGGGGCCGCGACCTGCTCGCCCGGTGCACGGCCCAGGCGGTCGCGCTCGACGCGGAACTCACCGCCGGCCTCACCCCCGCCGAGCGGGACGCCCTCGGTGCGGCATTCGACCGCCTCGCGGCCTCGCACGGCCTCCCGGCACGCGGGCGGCCGGATGCGGACCCGGACTCGGGCGCGGACCCCGGAGGGTCCACTCCCGGAGGCAACTCCTAGTGCCGCGTCAGGCAACGTTTGCCTGGTTCATGGGAGACTGCTCCGTCGACTGGGGGAGAGTATGGCCGTGGAGGCTACCAACCGTGCGCTGACGGCAGACGTGATCGCGGCACTGCGGTACTGGCCCGATGTCTTGTGGGTGGGGCAGAAGAATCCTCCGGACCCGGTGGACATAACGGTCCTGCTGCCCTTCTTCAACGAGCTGCTGCAGGACCTTCCATGGTGGAACCGTGACTGGAAGGTCGATCACGTCGAGCCGGGATGGCCTGTAGAGACCGGGGATCACCTCTGTGATCCCGCCATACGGTTCACCGAGGTGTCGATCCCGGGAACGGTCGTTTCTGGCAACGGTGAGAGCCTGCCGTTCGTCGCGAAGGTCGGGTTCACGGGCGGCAGGCTGGTCCGATTCCAGGCCAAGATCGGTGACGTGGTGATCGGCCCGGCCGTTGCCCCTGCCGGGGAGTCGGAGCCGCACCCGTTCGGACGGATGCTCGCCGGATTGATGGACCTACGCGGGATTCCAGTCAGGCACATGGCCATGGCTGCCGGACTGTCGATGTCCACCATTCACATGCTCCGCCGCGGGCACAATCCGACTTTTCTGCAGGTCAGCCTGATCGCCGGGATCCTGGGCATGTCCGAAGCGGACCTCAGAGTCATCGCCGGACTCGACGACGGCAGCACGCAGTAGTTGACAGGTGGCGGCGTCGCTATGCGGCCTTGGCACTGCGTCAAGCGAAGTTCGTCCTGGTGATGATTTCGCGTAGATGCTGGTCGGCGGCGTGCTTGTTCCGCCAGATGATGTAGCGGCGGATCATGCTGCCCTGGGCCTTGTGGCTGGGGTGGTCGGTGCCGTCGAGGGCGAAGTAGCGCAGGGCGGTGAACTGGGCCTCGATCCGGTTCAGCCAGGAGCTGTTGGTGGGGGTGTAGGCCATCTCGACGTTGTTCGCCGCCGCCCACGTCCCGACCCGCTGGCACCGCTTGGTGGTCAGGTGCGGCGAGTAGTTGTCACAGACGATCGCGATCCGAACGTCCGACGGGTGCAGCGAGCGCAGGTAGCGGCAGAACTCCAGGAACTTGGACCGGTTCTTGGTCTTCTTGACGTGACCGTAGAGCTGGTCCTTGGCGAGGTCGTAGGCGGCGAACAGGTGCCGCACCCCATGCGGTCGGGTGTAGGTGGCCCGCCGCCGGGGTCTGGGCCTGCGGCCGGGGTCCTTGCCCTTGCCTCCGCGTTCGGCCCACTGCCGGCCGGGGTGGGGCTGGAGGTTGAGCGGCCCGAACTCATCCAGGCAGAAGATGACTTCGGGCTCGCCCTCCTCGGGCACGACCTCGCCGTCGGCGATGGCGTAGAGGTGTTCGACGCGGGCCTTCTTCGTGGCGCAGTCGGGGGCGCGGGAGGTCTTCCAGGTCTTCACGCGTTGAAAGGAGACGCCTTCCTCGCGGAGCAGGATGCGCAGGCCCTCGTGGCTGATGTCGCCGACCACCCCCTCGGCGACCAGGAAGTCGGCCAGTTTGGCCAGGCTCCAGGTCGAGAAGGGCAGGCCGTGCTCGGTCGGCCTGGACTTGGCAGTCTTCTTGATCTCGCGGCGCTCGGGCAGGGTGAACGTCCTGGGCCGTCCGCCCTTGTATTTCGGGTAGAGCGATTCGAAGCCGTCGGCGTTGAAGTTGTGGATCACGTCGCGGACCCGGTCCGTGCTGGTGAACGTGACCTCGGCGATCTTCGCCACGGGCATGCGCTGGGCGGACAGCAGCACCATCTGGGCCCAGCGCCAGGTCACCACCGACCCGGTGCCCCGGCGGACGATCCGCAGCAGCCGTCTGCCCTCGTCGTCATCGATCTCACGGACCTGCACGCGTTCAGCCACGTGATCATTCCGAGGGTCCGGTGCCACCCGGCACAGCAACCGGGCGACACCTCACGACGGGGCGAACGTTGCCTGATGCGGCACTAGTTCTGCCAGGGGAGTGGACATGCCTGGCGGGTCCGCGTCGAGGGGCCCGCGTCGAGGGGCCCGGGGGCGGGGTCAGTCGCCGAGCTGCTCGCGGATGCGGCGGGAGGGGCTGAAGGCGTACAGGTCGAGGATCGCGGGCATGTCGGCGAGGCCGGGGCCGCCCGCCTCGATCCAGGCGGTGATGTCGGCGGAGGCGTCCAGGTCGTTGACCAGGCCGAGCCAGACCGGTCGCCCGCCCGCCTTCCGGCCCGCCGCGGAGGGCTGGACGACGATCACGTTGCCGTGCTCGCAGGCGTCGAGGCAGGGGACGGGACGGACGGTCGCGGTCGCGGCGAGGGCGGTGCGCAGGCCGGTGAGCTGGGCGGCGTGGTCGAGGCGGGGGATCTTCGGGGTGCCGCAGCAGCAGCCCCGGCAGACGGTGACGGTGCAGCGGGCCGCCGCCCCCGCGGCGGGGGCGGCGGCCTTCTCGCGGGCGCGGCGGCTCACCGGCGGCCCTCGGCGGCGGCGCGCTTCCAGGCGGCGTCGCGCAGCAGGCGCAGGCCGTTGAGGCCGACGATGACGGTGGAACCCTCGTGGCCGAGCACGCCCAGCGGCAGCGGCAGGGTGGCGACCAGGTCCCACACCACCAGGGCGGTGATGAACACCGAGGCGATGACCAGGTTCTGCACCACCAGGGAGCGGGCCCGCCGGGAGAGGGCGACGACGGCGGGGACGGTGGCGAGTTCGTCGCGGACGATCACCGCGTCCGCCGTCTCCAGGGCGAGGTCGGATCCGGCCCGGCCCATGGCGACGCCGGTGTGCGCGGCGGCCAGGGCGGGCGCGTCGTTGACGCCGTCGCCGACCACCAGGACCCTGCGGCCGGCGCCCTCCTGCTCGCGGACGGCGGCGACCTTGTCCTGCGGCAGCAGCCCGGCCCGGACGTCCGTGATGCCGACCTCGGCGGCCAGGCGGGCGGCGGAGCGCGGGTTGTCGCCGGTGAGCAGCACCGGGGCGGTTCCGGTCAGCGCGGTGAGCGCGCTGACGGTGGCGGCGGCGTCCGGACGCAGCCGGTCGGCGATGCCGAGCACGCCGACCGGCACGCCGTCCACCTCGACGAGGACGGCGGTGCGGCCGGACCGCTCCAGCTCGGCGGCCACCGCGGCGGCCCGGGCGGTCACGGCGGCGGCGGTCCGGGCGTCGGCCGGAGGGGTGGTGGGGTCGGCGGTGCCGAGGGGGCGGGCGGGGGG
>NZ_JOGH01000193.1:0-7405 GCF_000721345.1 Kitasatospora sp. NRRL B-11411
CCCCAAGGTCTTCCCTTCCGTGTTATGCCGCGTTCATGCAATGTCATATGACCTGTGACATTGTTCTGACGCTGCCTCCGGTGCCAGGATGCTCCCGCGTCACCCACCCCCTCCGCCGTGCTCAGTGAGTTCCCTCCCCAGGAGAAGCAGTGCGTCTGCGCATACCCCTCCCCACCCTGGCCGCCGGTCTGCTGGCCGGCTGCGCCACCGCGGCCACCCTGCTGCCGGTCTCCCCGGCCGCGGCCGCCACCGGCGGACAGCCCGCGAAGGCCGCCGCCGTCCGGTCGGCCGCGCCGGCCTCCGCCCCTGCCTCCGCCGCGGACGCCGGGGCTCCCGGCGGGGCCGTCCCCAAGCCGCTCGGCCCGGTCGTCGCGGCCGCCCCCGACACCCTCACCCCGGTCGCCGCCCCGCTGCCGCCCGCCCTGCTCGGCCAGGCCCAGCTGGGCCAGCCCGCGGGCACCGCCGTCCAGACCGCCCCGCGCCCGGCCCAGCAGGACGCCGCCGCCAAGGCCCCGGCCACCAGGGCCCCGGCCGCCATGGGCCTGGCCGCCGCCGCCGCGCAGAGCTGCACGTACGGCGACTTCGGCAGCCGTTCCGGCGCGGACCTGGTGAACTTCGTCAAGGCGTCGACGACCAGCTGCCTGGGCACGCTGTACAACGTGACCGGCACCGACGCGGGCGCGGTCTTCAAGCAGGCCAACATGCTCACCGTCGCGGGCGCGTTCAAGGACCTGGCGGCGTCCTACGACGGCACCAACACCTCCGGCATCCTGCAGCTGGTGCAGTTCCTGCGGGCCGGCTACTACGTGCAGTCGTACTACCCGGGCCAGGTCGGCGCCTACGACGGCACGCTGACCACCGCCACCAGGGCGGGCCTGGACGCGTTCTTCGCGGGCCCGCGCTGGAAGGACGTCACCGACGCCAACGGCACGGTGCTGTACGACGTGCTGGTGCTGACCGACAGCGCCAACCTCCAGGCCACGTACCTGGCCACCTACCAGCAGGTGCTGAACGGCTACACCAACGCGTACAACGCGGCGCCGAAGATGGTCAACGCCGTCAACGCGGTGCTGTCCGCCCCGCTGTGGCGCGGCAACTGGAACGGCGACTTCGTGAACGCGCTGAGCGCCGACACCTCGCTGATCAGCACGCTCGGCAGCTTCACCATGAACCACAAGGACCTGCTGGGCACCGCCAACGCCTTCCTGGACGTCAACGCGGGCAACGACCTGGCCCGGATGTCCGGCGACAGCCCGGCGATCGAGGCCGCGGCCCGCCCGCTGATCAAGCAGATCCTGGACAGCACCCCGATCGTCGGCAGCGGCGGCAGCCTGTACGTGCACACCGCCTACCAGGCCACCACCTACGACAACGGCCAGTGCGGGTACTACGGCACCTGCAACCTCCCCGCCAAGCTCGCCGACGCCGTCCTGCCCAACGTCCTGGTCTGCGACAACAAGACGCTGCGCGCCCAGGCCCTGACGGTGGCCCAGCTCCAGCCGGTCTGCGACAGCCTGCGCGGCGAGGACGCCTTCTTCCACAACCTGGTCAAGGACAACGGCCCGGTGCCGAACCAGTACGGCAGGACCCTGGTCATGCCGGTGTTCGCCAGCGCCGCCGACTACCAGACCTACTCGTGGGCGATCTACGGCAACTCCACCGACAACGGCGGCCAGACCGTCATGGACGTCACCGACCCGAACAACCAGCCGGTGTGCGTGATGTACCAGAAGTCGTGGAACGACGACTTCGCGGGCAACGTGTGGAACCTCAACCACGAGTACACCCACTACCTCGACAACATCTACGACATGAAGGGCGACTTCGCCGCCGAGACCTCCGTCCCGGACATCTGGTGGATCGAGGGCGTCGCCGAGTACCAGTCGTACGCCTACCGGGGCGTCACCGACACCCAGGCGATGGCCGAGGCCGCCAAGCACACCTACAAGCTGTCGACGGTCTTCCAGAACACCTACGGCAACTCGGACTCCACCCGGGTCTACCCGTGGGGCTACCTGGCGGTCCGCTACATGTTCGAGAAGCACCCGGCGGACGTCTACTCCATGCTCGGGCACTTCCGCACCGGCGACTACCAGGGCGGCTACGCGGTCTACAACGGCCTCGGCACCTCCTACGACGCCGACTTCGACGCCTGGCTGACCCGGTGCGCGGGCGGCGACTGCTTCGCCACCGGCCCGACCGCGCTGTTCGACCAGTCCGTGAACGGCGCCACCGTCACCCTGACCGACCGCTCCGTGGTCACCAACTCCCCGGCGCAGATCACCGGTTGGCACTGGACCTTCGGCGACGGCAGCTCCGCCGACGAGCGCAACCCCGCGCACACCTACGCCAAGGCCGGCACCTACACCGTCGCGCTGACCGTCACCGACGCCAACGGCCGCTCCACCGCCACCCCCGCCTCGGTCACCACCACCGTCGACGGCGGCAGCGGCCCCGTCGTCCTGCCGCTCTGCACCGACCAGCGCGCCGACGCGATGGGCCAGAACTGCCGCCGCACCGGCCGGGCCCGCACCGCGGGCGGCATCGACTACCTGTACGTCTACCTGCCCGCCGGGACCAGCACCCTCAAGGTCACCACCAGCGGCGGCACCGGCACCGCGTACCTGTACTACAACGACGCCACCTGGGCCTCCCCGAGCGCCTTCACCGCCTCCTCCACCAACCCGGGCACCACCCAGTCCGTCACCGTCACCAACCCCGCGGCCGGCTACCGCTACCTGAGCCTGTACGCGGCCACCGACTTCTCGGACGTCACCGTCAGCACCCAGTTCTGACCCACCGTCCCCCACCGCCCGGGGCAGTCGCGGCCACCCGCCACGACTGCCCCTCCGGCGTGTTCGCCTGCGTTCGCCTGCGTTCGCCTGCGTTCACCCGGCCAGGCGCCGGGCCGCGTCCGCCCGCAGTTCGGCGGACTCCAGCGGGCTGTCGCGCAGTTCGGCCAGCCGGTCGGCGAGCCGGCCGCCGCCGGGGGCCCGCCGGACGGCGTGCTGCCGGGCGTCCGGCTCGCAGTCCCAGAGCGACTCGACCAGCAGCGGGACGGCCGCGCCGGGGTCGATCGCGTCCAACGCCCGCAGATAGGACGGGCGTTCGTAACTGTGCGGGGTGCGCCGCCAGAGCCGCCGCAGCAGCGGGACGGCCGCCCCGGCCGCCGGGCCGAACCGGGCCAGGCCGTCCGCCAGCGCCATCGGCCCGCACCACTCGCCCGCCGCCTCCTGCCGGGCCAACTCGGCGACCAGCAACGGGAGATCACGGGTACCGCCGTGCTCGGCCAGCACCGTCGCGCCCAGCCACCGCAGCCAGTCCGGCCCGTCGGCGGCCCAGGCCCGGGCCGGTTCCACCGCGAGCGGGCCGAGCCGGTGCACCGCCCGGTGCACGCCCGGCAGCGCGAACTCCCCCGGGCCGGCCGGGGCGGGGGCCGACAGCTCCGGCACCAGCGCGAGCAGCCCGGGCGGGACAGCGGGACGCTCCGCCAGCGCGTACAGGGCGCCGCTCCGCTCGTCGCGCGCACTGCCGGGGTCGGCCAGCACGGCCAGCAGCCGGTCGGTCCGGGGCGCGATCCGTAGCCGGTGCGAGGCCCGTGGCGGGCGCTCCCGGGCGGGCAGCAACTCCCGCCAGACCCGCCGCCAGGGCTCATCCCGCCAGTAGAGCGGCGGGGCCCCGGCCAGGCGGCGCACCGCGTCCGGCCCCAGGTCGTCCCACCACGGCCGCGGCCAGCGGCGGACCAGGACCGCCAGCACCTCCTGCCACCACTCTCCGTCCCGGACGTAACGGCGCAGCGCCGTGCGGGCCGGCGCCGAACCCAGCAGGGCGAGTTCGGCCAGCACCTCCCGGGCCCGCTCGGAGCCGTCCTCGTCCGGGCCGTCGAGCTGTTCCGGCAGCGGCGCCAGCGGCAGGCCCAACTCCCGTACCAGACAGGCGTGGTAGCCGGCCCGCTCGTCCACGACCCAGTCCCACCGGGTGTCCCTGCGCAGGCAGTCGAGCACCGCCGCCGCCCCGGCCCCCCGCTCCGCCAGGGCGTGCGCGTACCCCAGCCCGCGGCCGCGCTCGATCGCACCGAGCAGGGTGCCGGGCGGCGCGTAGGACCAGCTCTCGTCGGTGTCCGTCACGGCCGACGAGGCTGCCCGATCCACGAGCCGAGCGCGAACGGTTTTCCCACCACCGCGTTTCCCGCCGCGCTCACCCCGCGGCTCAGCCCGCGTACGGGGTCCAGCCGGTGGCGGCGGCCCAGGGTTCGGCGACGGCGGTGACCAGGTCGACCACCGGGTCCTTGACGTCGGCGTAGGTGTCGAGGTCGGCGACGGCTCCGGCGAGCAGCTGCTTGAACCGGGCGTAGCCGGGCACCGCCTCGGGGTGGGCCCGGAACCAGTCGCGGAACAGCAGCGCGAGCCGCTCGTTGGGCGAGCCCAGCAGCCGCACGTGCAGGTTGCAGTCCGGCCCGGCGGCCGGGTCGCGGCGCAGCCACAGCCGTTTCGCCCACCGCGCGGGGTCGTCGTCGCTCCCGGCCGGGACGTGGTCGTGCCGGTGCGGCGAGCGGCGGAACCCGAGCGCGGCGAGCGGCCCGTCGAAGTCCCGCCCGGCGGCGTCCAGGTCCGCGACGCCGATCTGCACGTCCAGCACCGGTTTGGCGGCCAGGCCGGGGACGGCGGTGCTCCCGATGTGCTCGACCCGGACCGCCGCGGGGCCGAGCGCGGCGCGCAGGTCCGCGATGAGCGCGGCCGCCCGGCGGGGCCAGTCGGGATCGTGCGGGAGGACCAGGACGGCGGGGTGCGGGGCGGTGGACATTCCGCCGAGTGTAGGTGCGCGGTGGCGGCGGGGCGCCCGTTCTGCCTCTGTCACGACCCGTCCTGAGCCTTGCGCGTCCCGGCGGGGCGTTCGCGGCTCAGAAGGCGTGGCTGCCGAAGCGGCCCCAGGCGACGACGACGGCGAGGGCGAACAGGACCAGGTTGACCGGGAGGGACTTGGCCTCGCCGCGGCGCAGGTGGACGGCGGCGGCGCCGACCATGGTGACGGCCAGGCCGGTGGCGGCCCACGGGACGAGGACGGGGGCGATGTCGGTGGCGGCGGGGAGGACCAGGCCGAGGGCGCCGAGGACCTGGGTGGCGCCGAGGGCCTTGATCGCGCCGGGCGGGACGTCGGCGGCCCAGCCCATGCCGGAGGCGACCAGCTTCTCCCGGGACTGGGAGAGCTTCATCAGGCCGGAGGCGGTGAAGGCCAGGGCCAGGACGGCGGCGATGATCCACAGGGTGATGTTCATCAGGTGCTTCTCTGCTCGATGACTTGAATGTTCAACCAGAAGGTAGGCGGGGATGACTTGAAAGGTCAAGTAATTCGACGGCCGACCCAGGTTGAACATTCAAGTCAAACCCGGCGTTTTCGGTCGACCGCCCCCGTACCATGGCCCCCATGAGCACCGATGAACCCCGCTGGCTGGACGCCGAGGAGCAGGAGACCTGGCTGGCCCTGGCCGCCCTGCTCGTGCGCTTCCCGGCCGCCCTGGACGCCCAGTTGCAGCGCGACGCCGGCCTGTCGCACTTCGAGTACCAGGTCCTCGCCGGGCTCTCCATGACCACCGGGCGCACCCTGCGGATGAGCGACCTCGCGGAGTTCGCCGCCTGCTCGCTCTCCCGCCTCTCACACACCGCCAAGCGCCTGGAGGGCAAGGGCTGGCTGCGCCGCACCCCCGACCCCGAGGACGGCCGCTACACCCTGGCGGTGCTGACCGAGGAGGGCTGGGAGAAGGTCCGGGCCACCGCCCCCGGCCACGTCGCCGAGGTGCACCGCCTGCTCTTCGACCCGCTCACCAGGGCCCAGCACGGCCAGCTGAAGTCGATCAGCCGCCGGGTCAACGACGCGATCGGCCCGGTCCGGGCCTGCCCGCCCGGCCACGGCGCCTGAGCTTGTTGTTCAACCTCGCAGGTCGAGTGACCTGCGAGGTCAAACAACAAACTGAGACGGGACAGCACTGGTCAAACTTCGGTGGGACGGGTCAGCTGTCCTTTGCCAAGTGACCTTGACCGATTGACAAGCGATCTTGACCGATAGCCGCGCGCCAGGTGTGGGAGCGACGGTGCCCCGTCCCGGAGCCGAGCGGCTCACTCTGCAGCAGGAGACGAAGAAGGCCCAGCGGGACCACGAGCGGCTACTCAATCACACGACCGAGGTCGAAGCCGCTTCCGAGGACATCCGGCACGCGCCCGCGTACGGCGGCGACGCCGTCCACGCCCGCGACCACCACCGCGCCCTGCCCGTCGCGGCCACCACCCTGCCGCTGCTGTGCCACCACGGGGCCGGCGCCCCGCCCTGGTACCGCTTCGGCCGCCGCGACTGACACACCCTCACCGACGTGCTCGGCCTCAAGTATCTGCAAACTGAAAGAGTTTCAGCCATAAGGCGGCCACGATCGACCTGCGGGCCAGCTGCTGGTACTGCCATTTTGTGAGGATAAATCGCCAAAATCGGCCGGGATGGCGCCATCGAAACAAGCCATGCCGCCAGTTGATCATTTTCACTAAAGATTGACTGCCTTTGAGTTTCGAGTGAATGATCGGTCTGCGTGACCAACCGTCAGGTCCGGCGGCCGACTTCGTGTGTGCACTACCGGACCGGGCTATGGAGAGCCCACCGAACGGCGGGTCCTGCGCACTCACCCATCCATCGTCCAAGGGCTGGATCTCTCATGTCGACTACGCACGTCCTCTCCCGTGCCCTGGCCGTCACAGCCGCCGCCGGCCTCGTCGCCGGCATACTCACTGCTGCGCCGGCCTTCGCCGCCGATTCGGCCGCACCGCCGTCCGCAGCCGCCATCGCGGCCAAGGACAAGGGCGGAGCCGGTCAAGGTCGGTCCGTCGCACCCTCCCAGCTGGCCGCCAGCACCCAGATCAGCCGGAGCGAAGTGATCAACCGCGCCGCATCGTGGGTCGGTCTCGGCCTCGAGTACAGCTGGGACAACACTTACCAGGGATACCGCACGGACTGCTCCGGCTACGCCTCGATGGCCTGGCACCTCGGCACTCCCGGACTTGACACCACCAGCTTCGTTCCGAGCGGTGTCGCGTCCTGGATCAGCAAGGCGGAACTGAAGCCCGGCGACGCCCTGCTCAACGACGCGGCTGGGGCCTTGGGGCACATCGTCATCTTCGCCGGTTGGACGGACTCCTCGCAGTCTTCCTACGACGCCTACGAGTTCACCGGCTCGGGCGTGCAACACCGGGCCATCCCGTACCCGTATTTCTCGGGCCACGGCACCTTCAAGCCGGTCCGCAACAACAGCATCGTCGACGATGTGACCACGACTGGTGACGAGCCGGTGGCCGGGAACTGGGATGCCGGCAACGGCAGCCCGGCCGGGAACGTCGGCGTCTTCCGCCCTTCGACCGGGCAGTTC
>NZ_JOGH01000194.1:0-7365 GCF_000721345.1 Kitasatospora sp. NRRL B-11411
GGGGCCCCCGCCCCCACCGCGCCCGCCCCCGCCGCGAGCCCCGCGGTCACCCCGGACACCGCCGCGCTCGCCCCCTCCGACCCGACCCGGCTGCGGATCCCGTCGATCTCGGTGGACGCCTCGTTCACCCCGCTCGGCCTGGACGCCTCCGGCGCCCTCGGCACCCCGCCGCTCGGCCGCCCCGACCTGGTCGGCTGGTACCGGGACGCCCCCGCGCCCGGCGCGGACGGCACCGCCGTCGTGGTCGGCCACGTCGACGACCGGCACGGCCCGGGCGTGCTGTACCGGCTGGGGCTGCTGCGCCCCGGCCTGACCATCGCCGTCACCCGGCAGGACCGCCGCACCGCGACCTTCACCGTGGACGCGGTGCGTTCCTACCCGAAGAGCGCCTTCCCGTCCGGGGAGGTGTACGCGCCGACCGGCCGGGCCGAACTGCGGGTCATCACCTGCGGCGGCCACTACGACCGGCACACCGGCTACGACTCCAACACCGTGGTGTACGCCCACCTGACCTCCGCCACCTGACGCCCGGCACCTGACCTCCACCACCTGACGCACCGTCAACCGGCCCGCCCCCGGCGGGCCTCGGCCGCCAGGGCCGCCGCCGCGAGCAGGGCCGCCGACAGGGCGGCGACCAGCAGCGGGTGCGGGCCGTCCGGGTGTCCGGCGGTGCGGGCCACGCCCATGAAGTCCACCGCCGCGACCCGGTTGACCAGCAGGTACCACAGCGGCAGGTAGAGCGCCTGGAACAGCCGGTGGCCGCGGCTGACCGCCCCGAGCGCGAGGGCCAGCGAGGGCACCAGCAGCGGCCCGCCGAGCCAGTGCGCGGCCCCGGCGCCGTCGCCCGCGGCCAGCATCCGCAGCAGCGGGGCGAGCCCGGTGAGCGCGGTCAGCAGGACGCCCGCCGCCCACTCGGCCAGCAGCCGCCGGCGCGGCGCCGGGTGCGCGCCGAGCAGTTCGGCCAGCCCGTGCTCGGCCTGCTGGGAGCCCAGCCGGGACCACAGCAGCACCGGCCACAGCCACAGCACCGGCAGCAGCAGCCCGCTCACCGCCCGCTCGGGCACCGCGAACACGGCGGCGGACAGCCCCGCGACCACCGTCCACCAGGTGCGCGGCACGCCCTGCACCAGGATCCGCGCCTCCCCCGCCAGCAGCCGCCCGAACGCCCCGGCCCGCACCGGCACGGTGCCCGGCAGCCCCGTGAACTCCCGTTCCCTCCCGGGCAGTTGCTCTTCCGCCTTCCCCGCCGCCGCCTTCGGGCGCCCCGCGGTCCGGTCGAAGCGGCCGAACCAGAGCGCGGGCAGCACGGCGGCCGCGGCGGCCAGCAGGAACAGCGCCAGCCGGGCCAGCAGGAAGCCACCGGTGAGCGGTGCGCCGTCCCAGCGGAAGGGGTGCAGCGGATGCTCGGTCTCGGTCAGTCCGATGCTGAACCCGCCCCGAGCGTAGGCGAGTTGCTGCTCCTCCAGGGCCCGCCGCAGGGACGGCACCGCGTGCTGCACGCCGAGGCCGCCGAACGGCGCGTGCGCGGACTGGCCGCCGATGGCGATCAGCAGCGCCAACCCGAACCAGAGCACGTTGCCGAACCCGGCCCGCAGCGGCGGGACGGTCTCGAACAGCACGGCCGCCGCGGCCGTCACCGCCAGCACCGGCAGCGCGATCAGCAGGAACGGCGCCAGCAGCGCAACCGGGTCGACGGAGCGGTCCTCGCCGGCCAGCAGCTGCCGCACCAGCGCGGTGCCCGCCAGCACCCCCAGCATCGAGGCCAGCACCAGCAGGTTGGAGAGGAACTTCGCCGCCAGGTACCCGGCGGAGCGCAGCGGCGTGGCCGCCAGCACCTGCCCGACCCCGGTGGTGTCGTCCCGGACGATCGCGCCGCGCACCACGTAGAACCCGCCGACGGCCAGCCACAGCGCCCCGGCCAGCGCGGTCGCGGTGCCGACCCAGGCGCTGTTGTACACGCCCCGGTTGCCGCCCACGTCGATGACGCCCCAGCGGCTGTCGGCGTCCGGCACCGCCAGCCGCCCCAGGCCCACGGCGGCCAGCAGCGTCACCGCGTACACCGGGCGACGCACCCGCTCCCGAAAGTCCCCGACGGCCAGCCCGGCCAGCGCGCGCACCGTCACCGCCCCGCCCCCGGCCGGACGGTGTCCAGGTAGACGTCCTCCAGGTCCGGCCGCACCGGCACGGCGGCCGCGGCCGGCGGGCCGGACGCCAGCAGCCGCAGCCGGACGCCCTCGGCGGTGCGGACGGTGCGCCCCACCCGCCAACGCGCCTGCCAGGCCGGCACGTCCGCCGCCGGGACGGTCAACTCCCACACTCCGCCGTCGAGTTCGCGCAGCAGCCGCTCCGGGGTGCCCAGCCGCAGCAGGCGGCCGCCGGCCAGCACCGCGATCGTGTCGGCCGTCGACTCGATGTCGGAGACGATGTGGGTGGAGAGCAACACGGCCCGCTCGGCGGCGAGTTCACCGAGCAGGTTGCGCAGCCGGACCCGCTCCTCCGGGTCCAGCCCGGCGGTCGGCTCGTCCACCACCAGCACCTTCGGGTCGGCGAGCAGCGCCTGCGCGATGCCGACCCGGCGGAGCATGCCGCCCGAGTAGCCGCGCAGCGGGCGGCGGACGGCCTCGGTCAGGTTGAGCAGTTCGAGCAGCTCGTCGGTGCGGGCCCGGGCGGAGCGTGCCGAGAGGCCCTTGGCGGCGGCCAGGTAGGCCAGGAACTCGCGCGCCGTCAGGTTCGGGTAGACACCGAAGTCCTGCGGCAGGTAGCCGAGTTCGCGGCGCAGCCGGTCGGGGGAGGCGACCGCGTCGACGCCCCGGTAGTGCAGCGTGCCGGTGCTCGGCCGGGTGACGGTGGCCAGGATCCGCAGCAGCGAGGACTTGCCCGCGCCGTTCGGCCCGAGCAGGCCGAGCAGCCCCGGCCCGATCGTCAGCCCGACCCCGTCCAGGGCCCGCTTGCCGCCCCGGTAGACCTTGCCGACCCCGGCCAGTTCGATCACCGGCGCCCCCTCCCGCCGCGCGCCGTGCGCCTTCCACCCGTCCCCGCCCCTGCTGCTGCCCCTGCTGCTGTCCCCGGCCTCGGGACGTCCTCGGTCCACCGGTTCCTCCGGTCCGTTGCGGTCGCTCACGCCCCGAGCCTCGCCGATCCGGGACGGCCCGCCATCTGCCGTTCGGCAGATATCCGCCCGGTAGCCGGGGGTTGCCCGGTAACGGGGGCCGGGGGCGGGCGCGCGCAACGGAAGGCGGTGCCACCCTGGGAGCGGTGGCACCGCCTTCCGGCGTGTCGGTCCGTCCGGTCAGCCCGTGGTGCAGGCCAGGGTCGGAGCGGCGTTGGTGCCGCTGTAGTTGGCGTTGAAGCCGAAGTTGGTGGTGCCGCCCGCCGGGACGGAGCCGTTGTAGGCGGCGTTGTTCACCGTGACGACCTTGCCGGACTGGGTGTAGGTGCCGCTCCAGAGGTTGGTGACCGTCTGGTTGCCGGCGTAGGTCATGGTGACCTTCCAGCTGTTGGTGGCGGTGGAGCCGTTGTTCTTGACGGTCACCGCGCCGGTGAAGCCGGAGCCCCAGTCGGACGCGTTGGCGTAGGTCGCGGTGCAGCCGCTGCCGCCGCCGGTGGTGCCGCTCGGGCTGGGCGACGGGGACGGCGAGGGGCTGGTGCCGCCGGTCGGGGAGGGCGACGGGCTGCCGGTGCCGCCGGTGCCGTGGCTGACCGTGATGTTGGAGTTGCCGCTGCTGCCGTAGCCCTCGGTGGCCAGGATCTCGTAGTTCGGCGTGCCGAGGTTCAGGCCCGCCTTCGCCCACGCGTTGAAGAAGGTGGACACGGTGATGGTGCCGCCGGTGCGCTTCGCCTGGCGGATCGCCCAGAACTGCGTGAAGTTCGAGTGGTCGCCCTCGATGGACGGGGCGTCGGTGCGCTGCGTCGAGTACAGGTCGTAGGTGCTGCCGTCGCTGACCACCGAGCCCAGCTTGGTGGCGCCCGAACTCGGGTTGTAGTTCCCGTAGTTGTCGACGATGTAGTACTCGATGAGCGGGTTGGTGGTCCACCCGTACAGCGACAGGTAGCAGTTGCCGTTGCAGTTCCACGTGCCCGAGTAGGTCACGGCGTCCGTCGTGCCCGGGTTCCAGCCCTTGCCGGCGACGAAGTTGGTGACGTTGTTCCACGTGGTGCTGTACTGGCCGCCGGCGCCCAGGGTCATGGACGCCTGGCCGCTGTTCTGGCTCCAGAACGAGTAGAAGTACCCGTTGTCGGTGCCGGTGCTGTTCGACGAGATGGTCGTGTCGGCGTTCGCGACGGCGGGGACGACGAGGACGGCCGCGAGGGCCACGGCAAGGATGCGTGCCTTGCTGACGAGCCGGGAGAGGCGGCCGCCTCGGGTGGGACGGATGGGCTTCACGGGCCTGCTTCCTCTTCGGTGGGGGACGGACGGAAGGGCGCGCCGCGGCACGACCCGGCGCGGCGCCGCGGCCGAGGTGGCGGCCGGAGCGCGCGGGTGTCGTGAGGGCCTGCCGTTGGCGATGATGCTGGACCGCACCTGTCGGAGTGTCAACACTTTCGACACGCCTGCGAAACAGTGCCGAGCGGCCGGAATTCCCGCGGCCGAGCATCTCCGCAGCTCACCGACCGTCAACGGGGGCCCGGGCATCCGCCCCACCCGCCCAGCAGAGGCGCCCCGCCATGAAAGCTTGCAAGGACGACAGGCCGAAGAGGGCACATTTCTCGAAAATTTCGATCTCTCGATCGATCCCCGATCGATCGCCGCACCGACCGAACCGGCCGCTTCGGCCGCACCGGGCCCGACCCCCGGCACCGGGGCGCTGCGGATACGAACGGGTGATTTTGGGCGGTCCGGCACGGAGGTCGACCGCGGACGGCGGGGCCTTGTCCGGCAAGGGATCTGACGGCGTGTCCGGCGGCACGGGGTGGCCGACACGGGGAGTGACGCCTGACCACGTTGCGTGTCCGATGTGTGGTGATGTGGGCCCGCCCCCGGGTACTCCCAGCCCGGACCGAACTGGAGGAACCATGTCCCGAACTGCCAAGGCCAAGGGCATCGTCGCGCTCGCCGTGGGCGCCGCCGCCGTGGTCGCCGGTGTTCCCGCGCTGGCCGGTGCGGCCACCACCGACGCCCACCGCGCCGCGCCGCCCACCGTCACCATCGACTTCACCGGCACCAACTCGGCGTCCGGCGCGGCCAACGCGATCGGTGCGGGCTTCGGCGGCACCGCCACGGCCAAGGACAGCACCGGCGCACAGGTCGCCACCGTCTACGACCAGTGCACCAAGGACGCGATCTCGGTCGACTCCGCGACCGCCTTCTGCACCGCCGACCTGGTCTTCACCGGCGGCGACCAGGTCACCTTCACCGCGGTCGTCCCGATCGACAACCCGCTGACCGCCAAGTACCCGAAGAACTTCGACGGCGTCGTCACCGGCGGCACCGGCGCCTACAAGGGCCTCACCGGCGCCGTCCACATCAGCAACACCGCCACCGCCGTCTACCAGCTCAGCTGGGACGCCTGACCCCCGGGCCCGGCCCTCGGGCCCGCGCCACGGCCCGCGGAGGCTCTTGCCTCCGCGGGCCGTGGCAGGTCGAGCGGGAGTCAGGCGGCGGGGAGGGCCGTCAGTGCGTGGCGGCGGTCATCGCTGCGGCGTGGGTGGCGAACAGGTGGGCGGTGGTGCGGGTGGGGTTGGCGGGGTCGCTGTTCCACATGACGCGGTGGCCGTCGTAGTCGGGGTAGAACGAGCCGTCGTCGACCCGGGAGGTGAGCAGCCAGAACTGGTCGCCGGCCGCGCCGGAGGCGAGCGCGGCGTCGGTCCACGCCTTGTAGGCGGCGTCGCGGGCGGCGGTGTCGGCGATGTCGCGGCCGGCGTCGATCTGCAAGCCGAACTCCTCGATGACGACGGGCTTTCCGAGGGTGCGGCCGTCGGCGAGGTGATCGGTGATCCAGCGGGTGCCCCAGCCGGTGGCGTCGGTGCCGGGCTTGTTGCTGCTGGTCTCGCCCCAGTTCTGCGGGTAGACGTGCACGGTGCCGTAGTCGACGGCGGGCAGGGCGGTGAGCTTGAGCCAGTCGTTGCCCTCGTAGTTCGAGTACGGGTAGTCGGCCTCGTTCGCCCGACCGTAGAAGCCCTCGTCGCCGACGGCGAGCAGCTGGCGCGGGGCCAGCGACTTCACGTACGTGCTCATCTCGCGGGCCCAACCCAGCAGGGTGGCACCGGACTTGTCGCTGCGGCAGCGCGGCTCGTTGGCCAGTTCCCAGGCCATGACGGTGGGGTCGTCGGCGTAGCGCAGGCCGGTGTAGCGGTTGCGGCGCTGGATCACGTGCTTGGCCCAGGACCGGTACGCCTTGCGGCAGTTGGCGTCGGTGTAGAACTTGTCGTGGTTGACGCCGTCGCCGTAGGAGTCGTCGGCGAGGCCGAGGAACCAGGACACGTACTGCTGCATGCCGCCGTAGTCGGGCCAGTTGTTGACCAGCGGGAGGACGAGGCGCAGGCCGAGCTGTCCGGCCTTCTGGACGGCGTAGTCGAGGCTGTCGAAGGCGGCCTCGTCGTAGCGGAACGGCTCGGGCTGCAGGGCCCGGTAGGAGTGGCCGGAGCCGTCGGCGAACGCCCAGGCGCGGACGACGGTCAGGCCCATCGCGGCGGCGTCGTTCAGCACCGCGTCGATCATGTAGTGCGACTGCTGGTGCAGGTAGTAGCAGTTGGTCCCGCCGAACCGGAACGTCCGCCCGTCCAGGCGCAGTTCACCGCCGCGCGCGGTCACGAAGGAGCGGCGGCCGCGGCCGGAGCCGTCCTGGCCGCCACCGCCCTGGCCGTTGGAGCCCTGGCCGTTGGAGCCCTGGGCGTCCTGGCCGGCGGCGAAGGCGGTGCTGCCGAGCAGCGGGGTGGCGGCGAGGCCGAGGGCGGCCGCGCCGAGCAGGTGGCGGCGGCTGGTGGTGCGGGGCTGGTCGTTCACGTGCGTCCTCCGGACATGCGGGTGGGGTGGGGGTGGCGCCTGGGGGGATCGTGAAGTCCCGGGAGCGGCCCGGCCGGTGGGGTTCCGGCCGGGCCGCGGGGTGGGTGGCGGTGGGCGTACCGCTCGGTCAACTCGGCCGGTGCGGTCGGCTCGGCCGGTGCGGTCAGCCGTTGACGGTCTTCTGGGCCTCGGACCACTTCTTGTTCAGCTCGGCGAAGTAGCTGTCCCGGTCGCCGGGGGCCGCGCCGCGGGCGATGTCGACCAGCTTCTGCCGGTAGTCCGGGGCGTCCAGGTTGATCTCCGCGCCCTTGTCGATCTTCTTCACGACGGCGGACTTGTCCTGCTGCTGCCCGATCAGCTGCACCCCGTTGTCGGTGAACGGCTTGAGCGTGGCGGGCAGTTCGGAGCCCTTGACCGAGGAG
>NZ_JOGH01000195.1:0-7354 GCF_000721345.1 Kitasatospora sp. NRRL B-11411
CCCCGCCCCCGCCACTGGAGCCGGAGCCCCCTCCTGCCGATGCACCACGGGACGACCCGCACCGCCCCGACGTCCCGCACCGCACCGAGGAGGCCGCCGATGCACCCGCGCCCCACCCGCCGCCACCTGCTCACCTCAGCCGGCACCGCCGCCCTGGCCTGTACCCTCCAGACCCCCGCAGCAGCCGCCACCACCGCCCGACTCGCCGACTCCTTCCGGCAGTTGGAGCGCGAGCACGGAGCCAGGCTGGGCGTCCTCGCGCACGACACCGGCAGCGGCGCGACGGTCCGCCACCGCGCGGACGAGGCGTTCCCGCTCTGCTCGACCTTCAAGCCGCTCGCCGTCGCCGCCCTGATGCGCGCCGGGGACGACCTCGCGGCCCGGGTCCACTACACCGACGCGGACGTCGCCGACTCCGGCCACGCCCCCGTCACCGGTCGCACCCGGGTCCTGACCGTCGCCGAACTGTGCGCCGCGGCAATCGAGTTCAGCGACAACACGGCCGCCAACCTGCTGCTGCGCCGGCTCGGCGGCCCCACCGCCGTCACCCGCTTCTGCCGCTCCCTCGGCGACCCGGTCACCCGCCTCGACCGCTGGGAGCCCGCCCTCAACTCCGCCGAACCGGACCGCACCACCGACACCACCACCCCGCGCGCCCTGGCCCGCACCTTCGCCCGCCTCACCCTCGGCGACGCCCTCGCCCGCCCGGACCGCGCCCGGCTCACCGCCTGGCTGCGCGCCTCCACCACCGGCACCCACCGCCTGCGCGCCGGCCTGCCGCCCTCCTGGACGCTCGCCGACAAGACCGGCACCGGCTCCTACGGCACCGCCAACGACCTCGCCCTCGCCTGGCCCCCGCACCGCCCGCCCCTGGTCCTGGCCGTCCTCAGCACCAGGCCCACCGCCCCGACCGCCGCCCCGGACGAGCCCCTCCTCGCCCGAACGGCCGCCCTGCTGGCCGCCGCCCTCCCCTGAACCGCCACGACCGAGGCTCCGCCCTCAGGCCGACTCCCGCACCACCAGCCCCGTCGGAATGATCACCGACGACGGCGCCGAGGCCCCCGGGTCGTTGAGCCGCCGCAGCAGCAGCCGGGTCATCAGCCGCCCCATCTCCTCGATCTCCTGGCGGATCGTGGTGAGCGGCGGCTCCGTCCAGGCCGCGACGGACTCGACGTCGTCGAAGCCGACCACCGCGACGTCCTCCGGCACCCGCCGCCCGGCCGCCCGCAGGACCCGGATCGCGCCGGAGGCCATCACGTCGGAGGCCACGAACACCGCGTCCAGGTCCGGTCGCCGGGCGAGGAGTTCGGTCATCGCGCGGATGCCGCCGTCCGCGGTGAAGTCGCCGACCGCGATCAGGTCGGCGTCGCCGTCGGGGAGCAGGTCGCGGTAGCCGTCGAGGCGGTCGACGGAGGAGGTCTGGTCGAGCGGGCCGGTGATGGTGGCGATCCGCCTGCGGCCGAGGGAGCGCAGGTGCTGGACGGCGAGCCGGGCGCCGCCGCGGTTGTCGTTGTCGACGTAGACCAGGTCGCGGTCGGACTCGGCGCCGGGCCAGCCGGGGCGGCCGCCGATGACGAAGGGCAGGCCGAGGCGGTGGACGGTCTCGGGGGTGGGGTCGGAGCGGTGCAGCGAGAACAGCAGGACGCCGTCGACGTGGCCGCCGGCCAGGTAGCGGCCGATCCGCTCGTGGTCGCGCTCGTCCTCGGCCAGCAGCAGCACCATCTGGTTGTCGGCGGCGGCCAGTTCGCGGCTGATGCCGCGCAGGTGCTGGGCGAAGAACGGGTCGGAGAAGAACCGGGCCTCGGGTTCGGCGATGACCACGCCGATCGCCCGGTTGCGCCGGGTGACCAGGGTGCGGGCGGCCAGGTTGGGGACGTAGCCGAGTTCGGCGACGGCCCGTTCGACCTTCTCGCGCAGGGCCGCCCGGACGCCCGCGCCGCCGTTGACCACCCGGGAGGCGGTGGCCCGGGACACCCCGGCCCGCTCGGCCACCGACTCCAGGGTGGGACGTCCGCCCACTCCCGTTTCGGACTCGGTCACCGTGGGCTCCTCTCCGCCGCCCGTGCGCACGCACGCACGTGATCGCGTTCCTGCTGCGAGCAGCCTAGCGTCCGCCACCCCGCCCCGAGAGCGCTCTCAGAAACCGGTCCGACCCAGGCCCCGCCGCCCTCGCGCCGCGACCACCTGCCATCCCACCGCCCTCGCGCCGCGACCACCTGCCGCTCCGCCGCCCCTCACCCCGTGACCACCTGCCGCTCGCCCGCCTCGACCGCGACGTCCAGCCGGTTCCCGGGCGGCGGGAACGGGCAGATGAAGTGGTCGGCGAACGCGCACGGCGGCAGGAACGCCCGGTTGAAGTCCAGCACGGTGCGCCCCTGCGCGTCCGGCGCGGGCAGCGACACGAAGCGGAACCGGTAGGTGTCCCGCCCGCTGGTGCCGTCCGCGATGACGCCGCTGAGCCGCCCGCCCGCGCTGCCGTCGCCGCTGACGGTCAGCGTGTGCGGCTGCCCGGCCAGCGTGAACGCGACCTGCCCGGTGACGGTGAGCGGCCGGGCCCGGCCGTCCGCGTTCTCCACCAGCAGGGCCTGCGCGCCGCCCTCGAACGGCGTGAACACCGCGGGCACCGCCCAGTCGGGGGCGTAGGGGTAGACCGCGATGCCGGCGAACGCGGCCCGGGCGGGGGCGTCCGGGTCGAAGACCCGCAGGGCGAGCTCGCCCTCCCGTTCGATCGGGACCAGCCGCAGCCCGTCCAGGACGGCGAGCTGCGGGTGCCGGTCGGTGTCGGGCCGCAGCGCGACCCGGCCGGTCGACTCCTGCGGCTCGCCCTCGATCCGGACGCCGTCCCCGGCGCGCAGCTCGGCGCAGACCGAGCCGTCCTCGGCCCACCAGCGGCCGGGCAGGCCGGGGACCTCGGCGGGTTCGGGCTCCAGCCAGTGGGTGCCGGTCAGGGCCAGCGGGCCGTGCGGCGCGCCGGCCGCGGCGCTCCGGGCCTCCGTCCAGCGCTGCCAGGCTTCGGCTGCGGTGTCGGTCATCGGACTGCCTCCCAAGTCGCTCTGTTCTCAGGTCACTTCCGGGTCCGCTTCCGGTGCGGCGGCCGGCTCAGGCCCCGTCCGGTCCGGTGGCCGGGTCGGTGGCCGGGCGGGCCAGCGGGCGGAACAGCCCCTCCTGCATCACCGAGACCACCAGCCGCCCCTCGCGGTCGTAGATCTCGCCGCGGGCCAGTCCGCGCGCGGCGTGCGCGATCGGCGACTCCTGCCGGTACAGCAGCCAGTCGTCGGCCCGGAACGGGCGGTGGAACCACATCGCGTGGTCCAGCGAGGCCATGTCGAAGTTCCGCTCGCCCCACAGCGGTTCGACGGGGGCGCGGACGGCGTCCAGCAGGGTCATGTCGCTGGCGTAGGTGAGCGCGCAGACGTGGATCAGCGGGTCGTCGGGCAGCGCGCCGTTGGTGCGCAGCCACACGCCGCTGCGGGCCTCGACGCCGTCCAGCTCCTCGCGCGTCCACTTCAGCCGGTCCACGTAGCGGATGTCGAAGGGCTGGCGGCGGCTGATGAACGGCGGGAGCTCGCCGAGCCGGGCGCCGACCTCGTCCAGCGCGCTCGGCAGGCTCTCCGGGTCGGGGACGCCGGGCATCGGGAACTGGTGCTCGATGCCGCCGGGCTCGGGCTTGTGGAAGTCCGCGGTGAGCGCGAAGATCGTCCGCCCACCCTGGATGGCGAGCACCCGGCGGGTGGTGAACGAGCGCCCGTCCCTGGTCCGCTCGACCTGGTAGACGATCGGCACGCCGGGGACCCCGGGACGCAGGAAGTACGAGTGCAGCGAGTGCACCGGCCGGTCCTCGTCGACCGTCCGGCCCGCCGCGACCAGCGCCTGCCCGGCCACCTGCCCGCCGAAGGTCCGTTGCAGCGACTCCTCCGGGCTGCGGCCGCGGAAGATGTTCAGCTCGATCCGCTCCAGGTCCAGCAGGTCGACGAGCTGGTCGACGGGGGTTCCCATGTATCGCTCCCTCTCCGGACGCCCGGCGGGCAGGGATGTGCCGCCGAACGCCTCGTCCGTCCTGCACAAGTCTCCGCGCCCGCCGGGAATTCCCGCCTCCCGGCGCGCCCGGCTACCCCAGGCCGGACTGCCGGACGGTGATGTTCAGCCGCCCGGTCAGGCCCAGGTCCGGGTCGGCCGTGCCGGGCAGCGTCCGCACCACCCCGTGGTACGCGTAGCGGTTCTCCCCGCCGAAGACCAGCAGGTCGCCGCCGCACAGCCGCAGGTCCGTCCACGGCCGGCCCCGCCCCTCGGCGTTGCCCAGCCGGAACACGCACTCGTCGCCCAGCGACAGCGACACCACGGGGGCGTCCACCCGCTCCTCCCGGTCCTGGTGCAGGCCCATCCGCGCCCCGTGCGGGTAGTGGTTCACCAGCGCGACGTCCGGCGCGAACCCTGCCGCCCCCGCCACCTCCCCGGCCCGCTCCCCGTACGCCTCGGCCACCGCCCGCCGGGCCAGCGCGCCGAGCCGCTCCGGGAACGGCTTCACCGGCGCCCCGTCCCCGTCCAGCACCGTCCGTGCGTACCCGTACGGGTACCAGTGCCACCCCAGGCAGACCGTCCGCACCGACATCGTCCCGCCGCCGGGCAGCAGCACCGAGCGCATCCCGGCCGGCGGCCGCGCCCACTCCCGGCAGGCCGCCACCAGCTCCCGCTGCTGCTCCGGCCCCAGCCAGCCCGGCAGCAGCACCACCCCGGGCGCCGGCTCCTCCCGCTCCCGCCCGAACAGCTCCCCGACGAACACCCCGCCACCGCGCATCCCCCCATCCTCGCACCGGCGGGCGGCGGCCCCCGGGGCCCCGCTCAGCCGACCACCGCCCGGCGGGGCAGCACGCGCTCGCGGTGGTGCTCCTCGGTGAGGTCGTGCAGGCGGGCCGACAGCAGGTGGCGCAGCGTGATGACGCCCGCGGGCCGGCGGGTGGCCGGGTCGACGACCGGGGCGCTGGTCAGGCCGGTCTCGGCGAAGAGGTGGGCGATCTGGCGCAGCGTCTGGTCGGGGTGGACGGCCAGCCGGCACTCCACGGTGGCCGCGTGCACGACCGGCGGCCCGGCGTCCGCGGCGGCCGCGGCCGTCGCGTCGGCCAGGCGCCGGCGGGTGGTGACGCCGACCAGCGCCCCCTCGGCGTCGACGACGGGGTGCAGCGCGCCGGCCGACCCGTGCAGCGCGCCGATCCGGGTGTGCGTCGCCGTCTCGTGCGCGGCCAGCAGCCGGCCGTGCTCGACGGGCTGCATCACCTCGCGGACGAAGAACGTCTCCAGCGGGTCGGTGGAGTACTCGCGGGTGAGGTGCAGGCCGCGGCGGGCGATCTTCTCGGTCAGCACCGACCGCTTGAGGACCAGCGCGGACAGCGCGTACGCGGCGGTCGAGGCGATCACCAGCGGGAGCATGGCCGACCAGGCGTGGGTGAGTTCGAGGGTGAACACCACGCCCGTCAGCGGGGAGCGCATGACGCCGCCGACCACCGCGGCGAGGCCGAGGATCGCCCAGAACCCGGGGATCGCCCGGGGGAAGAGCATGCCCTCCCAGGCCCCGAGCGCCCCGCCGATCATGAAGACCGGGGCGAGCACCCCGCCGGAGGTGCCGGAGCCCAGCGACAGCGCCCAGATCGCCGTCTTGACGGTCAGGATGCCGAGGATCAGCCCCAGGCCCGCCCGGCCGGTGAGGAGCCGGTCGATCACGTCGTAGCCGACGCCGAGCGCCCGGGGCTCGACCAGGCCGCCGAGGCCGATCACCAGCCCGCCGAGCGCGGGCCACCACATCCAGTGCACGGGCAGCCGGGCGAAGGCGTCCTCGGCCCGGTAGACCAGCCACGTCGCCGCGACGGCGAGCGCCCCGCCGGTCAGCCCGACCACGACGGCCAGGGCGTCCACCGCCGGGGTGAGGTGCAGCCCGGAGGCGTCGACCGGGAAGACCGGCGCGGTCCCCAGCAGCGGCCCCCGGCACACCGTGGCCACCGCCACCGCGGCCGCCACCGGCACGAAGCTGCGCGGACGCCACTCGAAGAGCAGCAGCTCGACCGCGAGCAGGATCGCGGCGAGCGGCGAGTTGAAGGTCGCGGCCATGCCCGCGGCCGCGCCCGACACCAGCAGCGTCTTGCGCTCGTTCGCGGTCAGGTGCAGCAACTGCGCGAGCAGCGAGCCGATCGCCCCGCCGGTCATGATGATCGGCCCCTCGGCCCCGAACGGACCGCCGGTACCGATGCTGACCGCCGCCGAGGACGGCTTGAGCAGCGCCACCTTCGGCTGGACCCGGCTGCCGCCGGTGAGTATCGCCTCGATCGCCTCGGGCATGCCGTGCCCGCGGATCTTCTCCGACCCGTACCTGGCCATCAGCCCCACCACCAGCCCGCCCGCGACGGGCGCGCCCAGCACCAGCCACCACGGGTGGTGCTGGGCCCCCGGCGCGACCAACTCCGTACTGAACCGCTGGTAGAACACCAGGTTGGTGACCAGCCCGATCAGGCGCAGCAGCGCCAGCGCGGCCACCGCGCCGGCACCGCCGACCACGGCGGCCAGGCCGGTGACGACCAGCATCCGGGGACGGGCGGTGAAATCACCGAGTCGGGCATGGGTGGAGGCGTGCGTGATCCGCATGTTGCTCCGCTCTCTGAAAGATGGGATGCCGGTCGACCCCCGCCACGGCACGACGCCGCCCGACGCCCCCGCCGAACCGGCCGGGGCGCCGCGACAGGGTTGGTCACAGCAGGGGTGTCGCAGCAGGGATGTGCAGCGGTGACTTACAGCGGTACGGGCCCGTGCAGGTCGGCCGCGTAGTCCTCGCCGACGACCTGGTGGAGGACGGCCAGCCCCTCCGCGGTGGCCGCCCGCAGCGCGGGGTCGAGCCGGGCGAGGATCCGCGCCAACTCCTGCTCCCGCCAGCGCAGCACCCGCCCGATCAGCGCCCGCCCGTCCGGGCTCAACTCCAGGGTCACGACACTCCGGTGATGCGGGTCCGCCCCGCGCACCACGTGCCCCGACCTGACCAGCCGGTCCGCGAGCCGGGTGACCGACGAGGCCCCGAGACCCAGCTCCTTCGCCACCACCGAACACGACACGCACCCGAGATCGTCGAGCGCGAGCAGCATCCGCATCTGCGGCAACGAGACACCGTCACCCGCCGCCTCCAGACTCCGCAACGCCACACCGATCAGGTCCCGGGTCGCCGTCTGGAACGCCTGGATCTCCCCCGCCACCGACGGGGACTGCGGAAACGGACCGCTCTCCGGTATCGCCATGCCGAAATTATTGCATGCAGCAAGACTTGCCAGCAGACAAGTATTGCCCCAAGCAAGCCCCCCTCCACCCCCACCCCCCCCCC
>NZ_JOGH01000196.1:0-7312 GCF_000721345.1 Kitasatospora sp. NRRL B-11411
CCCGGGGCGGGGTGGACGTTCCACCGCGACCGGGGTGGGTGGGGGCAGGAGAATGGAACGGTTCGCGGAAGCCCTGAGAGGTCTGGGAGGCGTGCGATGCGAACCCTGATCGTCGCGGAGATCGACACCGAGAAGTCCAACGAGCTGATCACCAGCGGGCAGATGCCCGAGATGATGGGCCGGATGATGGAGCAGTTGCGGCCGGAGGCGGCGTACTTCTACCCGCTGAACGGCCACCGGGGGTTCACCCTCGTGGTGGACGTGGACCAGGAGTCCTCGCTGGTCACCACCATGGAGCCGCTGTGGATGCGGCTCGGGGCCAGGGTCACGGTGACGCCGTGCATGTCGGCGGACGAACTGCGGGCCGGGATCGAGAAGTTGAGGGGCTGAGACCGAGGGGTCGAGACAGCGGGTGCCGCCGCAGCCCGGGGCCGCGGCGGTCAGTCGCCGAGGGCGAGTTTCGCACCGAAGCCGAGGACGGCGATGCCGGTGGCGCGGTCCAGCAGGCGGCGGACGGAGGGACGGCGCAGGCGGGTGCGCAGGGTGCGGGCGAAGGCGATCAGGGCGGCGGACCAGAGCAGGCCCTCGGCCACGTGGACGGAGGTGAGCAGGACGCCGGCCGCCAGGTGCGGGGCGCCGGCCGGGATGAACGGGGGCAGGACGGCGACGTAGAAGACGCCGACCTTGGGGTTGAGCAGGTTGGTGAGCGTCCCGCGCCGCCAGCCGGCCCACCAGCCGCCGGGGCGCTCCGCGCCGTCCTCGTCGGCGGGGTCGTCCGGTTGCGGGCGGCGGCGGAGCATCTGCACGCCCATCCACAGCAGGTAGCAGACGCCCGCCCAGCGCAGCGTCTCGTAGGCGAGGCGGGAGGCGGTGAGCAGCACGCTGATCCCGGCCGCGGAGGCGGTGCCCCAGATCAGGGTGCCGGTCTGGATGCCGAGGACCACGCCCCACGCCTGGCGCCGCGGGCCGAGCACGGCGGTGCGCAGGATCAGCGCGGTGTCGAGGCCCGGGGTGAGCGTGAGCAGGCCCACCACCAGGGCGAAGGAGGCGAGCGGTCCGGCCATCGTCGTCAGGTCCACGGCGGGTCAGTCTACGAGCCCGCGGGGCGGCCGAACCGGGCCAGGCAGTGCCAGACCTGCTTGAGGTGCTGCGGGTCGTGCCGCCCGGTGCGGGCGGCGGCGCCGATCGCCGCCGGGTCGAGCACCCCGTCGCGGGCGATCTCGGCGGCGAGCGCGGTCACGTGCGGGCCTCGGTAGTCGGCGTGGCGGGGCAGGTCGGCGGCGGGGAGGCGGTGGCCGGGGTGCCACTCGACGGGGCAGGGCAGGGCGCGGGCGGCGGTCTCGACCTCGGTGCCGCGGTAGCACGGGTCGAGGACCAGCGCGGCGACGTGCGCGTCGAACCGGACGGGGCCGTGCAGGTGGGCCTCGATGCAGTCGTCCAGGGCGTCCTGCTCGTCGGCCTCGGCGACCGCGAGCAGCGGCATGGCGTCGGCGGTGCCGAAGTCCTCGGGCTCGAAGACGCTGTCGGGGTAGCAGAAGGTGGCCCGGTGCAGGGTGCCGGGCATCAGCCGGAAGTGCGCGGACCCGAAGCGCGGCGCCCCGCCGTAGGGGCTGCGCCGGTAGTTGAGCGCGCCGTAGACGGGACGGCGCTCGGCCGGGGCCCCGTCGTAGGCGCCGCCGAAGATCCGGCTCTCCCACCTCCAGCGGTCGCCGCCGGGGTGGGCGGTGAGGCCGCCGTTGCTGGTCCCGGTGCTGAACTGGGAACGGTAGGCGCCGTCGCGGGCCATCGCGGCCAGGATCGGCGTCCCGTCGGGGCCGGTGCGGTCCGGGTGGAAGTTGAGCGTGACGTCGAGCCCGGCGGGCAGCGGGTCGCCGCTGCTGCGGGCCGCGACGTGCGAAAGGGCTGCGCGGGCTTCGGACGGCTGTTCCATGGCGCGCAGTCTGCCCTGGTCAGGCATGCTCCCGCAGCCCCTTTTCGCACGGCGAAGCCAGGGGCGCGGGAGGCTGCGAAGCCAGGGGCGCGAGGAACTGCGCGAAGGGGAACGGGGCTTCGGAAAGATCCGGCTTCCCTCGGCACCCGAATCCTGGTCGCGGCCCCCCTGCGGAGCGTGGCACGCGCAGGGGCTCCGCCCACCTGCAACCGGCTCTCCGTCCACGGACCTCGCCCGCGTCCCGTCCCCCTGCGCGCAGTTCCCCGCGCCCCTGCTTTCTCGCAGGCTGTCGCGCACCTGCTTGCGCAGGCTGTTCAGCCCGCGTTGATCCGGGCGGCCTTGCGCAGCAGGGCGGGGCTGAGGCGGCCGAGGAGGCGGGCGGCTTTGGCTTCGAAGGTGACGGGGACGACGGGTTTGCGGGTGCGGACGGCGCGGAGGATCTCGGTGGCGACCTTCTCCGGGGGGAAGTTGCGGCGGGCGTACAGCTTGGAGACCTTGGCCTGCTGCGCGGCGAGGGCGTCGTCGTCGAGGCCGGAGAAGGTGGTGGTGCGGGTGATGTTGGTGTTGACGATGCCGGGGCAGATGGTGGAGACGCCGATGCGGTGCGGGGCGAGTTCGGCGCGCAGGCAGTCGGAGAGCATGAAGACGGCGGACTTGGAGGTGGCGTACGCGGCGAGCTGCTTGGCGGGCAGGTAGGCGGCGGCGGAGGCGAGGTTGACCAGGTGGCCCCCCGTGCCGCGGTCGACCATGAGTCGGCCGAAGGCGCGGCAGCCGTGGATGACGCCCCACAGGTTGACGTCCAGGACGCGGCGCCACTCGTCCTCGGTGGTCTGCAGGAAGGTGCCGGAGTGGCCGATGCCGGCGTTGTTGACGACCACGTCGGGGACGCCGTGCTCGGTGGCGACCTGCTGGGCGAAGGCGTCGACGGCGGCGCCGTCGCTGACGTCGACCCGGTAGGCGGCGGCCTTGGTGCCGGAGAGTTCGCAGAGTTCGGCGGTGCGCTGGGCGGCGGGCAGGTCGCGGTCGCAGACCACGACCCGGGCGCCCGCGTCGGCGAAGGCGAGGGCGGTGGCCCGGCCGATGCCGCTGCCGCCGCCGGTGACGACGACCAGTTCGCCCGCGGTGGAGGGTTCCTGGCGGGCGGCGCCGTGGTCGCGGGCGGTGAAGTCGCGGACCAGGGCGGCGACGGTGGGGCCCTGTTCGAGCAGCGCGGACCAGTGGGTGGCGTTGAGGGTGCGGCGGGTGAGCCGGGGGACCCAGCGTTCCAGGCCCTCGGAGAGGAAGTCGGAGACGTAGTGGTCGCGTTGCAGGGTGATCAGCTGGACCGGTACTTCGGTGTGCCGTTCGCGCGGGGCCCGGACCCGGGGGCGCATGTTGGCCCGGTACAGCTCGATGCCGTGCACGGCGTCCTCGGCGAGGGTGGCCTGCGGGTGGCCGGGCCGGGGGCGGACGGCTTCCAGGTCGCGCAGGACGCGGGGCCAGAGCCGGGCCAGGCCGAGCTTCCAGGCGGCGGGGGCGAGGACGGGCAGTTGGAACAGCGCGATGTACCAGGAGTGGGCGCCCTGGCGCAGCAGTTGGGACAGGTGGCGGGGGGTGGGGCGGCGCATCCGGTGCCGGATCCAGTACCCCATGTGGTCCAGGCAGGGGCCGGACATGGTGGTGTAGGAGGCGATCCGCCGGTAGGCGCCGGGGGTGGTGACGGCCTCCCAGGACTGGACGCTGCCCCAGTCGTGCGCGACGACGTGCACGGGGCGGTCGGGGCTGACGGCGTCGGCGACGGCGAACAGGTCCTCGCCGAGCAGTTCGAGCCGGTAGTCCTCGCGGCTGGCGGGCACGCCGGAGGCGCCGGAGCCGCGGGTGTCGTAGCGCACCACGTGGTGGTCGGCGGCGAGGTCGGCGGCGACGTCGTCCCAGACCGAGTGGTCGTCGGGGTAGCCGTGCACCAGGACGACGGTCGGGTCGGCGGGGTCGCCCTGCTCGTACACGGCGAGGGCGAGCCCGCCGGAGTCGACGGTGCGGCGGCGGATGTCGGTGCGGCGGCCGGTCATGCTGCGTCCTCCTGGAGTGCCCAGCGCCGCACGTGCGGCAGGTCGTCGTCGAGCCAGTACGCGTCCTCGTCGGTGACCACGAGGAGTTCCTCGAACTTGATGCCCACGTCGCGGAACCCGATGTGCGGTTCGACCGCCCACAGGCCGGGGGTCGGCGCGTGCCGGGAGGCCCGGCCGCCCGCCCACAGCGGGGACCTGCCCTCCAGGCGCTCCTTGACCAGTTCGCGTCCGAGGGTCTGCAGCGTACGCACTCCGAAGCCGAACAGGTTGACTCCGGCCGGACCGCGGGCGGTGTTCCTGGTCACCTGGTGGCCGATCACCCGGCCCGGGTAGACCTGGTGGCGGTTGTCGTAGCCGTGCGCGGCGAGTTGGGCGTCGACGGCGGCGTACACCTCGGCGAGGGTGCGGCGGGCCCTGACCTCGCGCAGGATCAGGTCGCGGTAGGTCTTGAGGTCCTTGGCGAGCAGGTCCCAGACGGCGTTCTCGCCGACCTTGCCGCCGTAGCCGATGTCGGCGGTGTAGCCGTCCACCACGGGCGCGCAGTCCAGCACGTACGGCATGCCCTCGGTGAGCACCCGGGAGCCGGCGAAGAACTGCAGCGGGGTGTGGAAGTGCCGGAACGCGGTGCGGTCGCCGAACCAGGCGAACGGCACGTGGAAGAAGTCCTGCACGCCGGCCTTCACCAGGCAGCGGCGCAGCTCGGCGGTGGCCTGACGCTCCGTCACGCCGGGTTCGATCCAGGCGGCGACCTGCTCGGCGCAGTGGTAGGACAGCTGCTGGACCTCCCGGAACTTCGCCAGGTCGCGCTCGTCGTACGGGAATCGGGGCACCTTCGACACCTCACACCTCCAGGACGAGGGTCTCGCCCTCGGCGGCCCGGGACACGCACGGCAGCAGCAGGCCGGCGGCCCGCTGCTCGGCGGTCAGTCGGCGGTCGCGGTGCTCGGGCGTCCCGGCGGCGACCTTGAGCACGCAGGTGCCGCAGAAGCCCTGCTGGCACGAGTACGGCAGTTCCGGGCGCACCTCGCGGGCGACGTCCAGCGCGGAGCGGTCCGCCGGGACGGTCAGCGTCTCGTCGCCGACCCGGATCCGGAACGGGCGCCCGTCCAGGATCGGCGCGGCCCCGAACCGTTCGAAGTGCAGCGCGACGGCGGGCGAGGCGGGCAGCGCGCGCTGCACGGCCAGCAGCATCGGCGCCGGGCCGCACACGTACGCGGCCGCGCCCCGGGGCGCGTGCGCGAGCAGCTCGGCGGCGTCCGGCAGGCCGTGCTCGTCGTCGGTGCGGACGGTCACCCGGGCCGGGTCGAGGGCGGCCAGTTCGGTGGTGAACGGGAGCGCCGCGGCGGTCCGGCCGGTGTGCACCAGGTGCCAGTCGATGCCCGCGTGCTGGGCGGCCCGGGCCATCGGCAGCAGCGGCGTGATGCCGATGCCGCCGGCCAGGAACAGCACCTTCTCCTCGCCGCAGAACGCGAAGCCGTTGCGCGGCCGGCGCACCCGCAGCCGCACCCCGACGTGCAGTTCGTCGTGGATCTCCACCGATCCGCCGCCGCCGTCCGCGATCCGGCGCACCGCGACCCGGTAGGCGTGCCGGTCGGCCGGGTCCCCGCACAACGAGTAGTGGCGCTCGCGCCCCGACGGCAGCGTCAGCACGATCCGCGCCCCCGGCTGCCAGGCCGGCAGCATCCCGCCGGACGGGTCGGCCAGCCGCAGCTCCACCACGTCCTCGGCGACCACCCGGTGCGACACCACCACCAGGTACAGCGGCGGCACCGGCCGGGCCTCCGCCCGCCGCGGACTCCGCCGCAGCCCTGGACTCCCCAGCGCGGGGCTGTACCAGTCGCCGAAGGCGGTCAGCCGGGCGAAGAAACGGTCGGCCCGTGGGCGTCCGTACAGGTCGGGGGGCGGGGTTTCGAGATCCATGGCGGGTGCGGGCTCCAGGGTGGGTGGTGGGGGCTGGCGAAAACAGGGGCGCGGGGAACTGCGCGAAGGGGAACGGGACGCGGGCGAGGTCCGTGGACGGAGAGCCGGTGGCAGGTGGGCGGAGCCGCTGGGGGTGGCACGCTCCGCGGGGGGCCGCGACCAGGATTCGGGCGCTCAAGGCATTCGGATCTTTCCGAAGTCCCGTTCCCCTGCGCGCAGTTCCCCGCGCCCCTGGTTGCACCTCTCGGGAGCCCTCAGCGGGTGGCGGCAGCCTGCGCGGCCGGGGATTTGGCGAGGTAGGCGAGGGCCTGGGAGGAGCTGCCTTCGCGGGTGGGGTGGTAGCCGGGGCCGAAGTACCTGGCGGCGGAGCGCAGGAAGCGGGCGGGTTCGGGGAGGAGGCCGCGGCGGGCGGCGCGCTGGGCGTCGCGCCAGGTGGGGGCGAGGCGGCCGTCCAGGGTGGGGTCGGCGGCGAGCATGAAGCGGGTGCCGCGGATCCAGAGGTGGACCAGGAGCGGGCCGGAGACGAACATGCCGCGGATGCGGCGCAGGTAGCCGGGGTCGAGGTGGCGCATCAGGTCGTAGGCGACGCTGCGGTGTTCGACTTCTTCGGCGCCGTGCCAGCGCAGCAGGTCGAGCATGGTGGGGTCGGCCTTGGCGCGGTCGAGGCCGGGCGAGTTGAGGGCCCAGTTGCCGAGGAAGGCGGTGAAGTGCTCGATCGCGGCGACGAAGGCGACGCGTTCGATGATGTTCTCGCGGCGCCGGCGGGCGGTCAGGCCGGGCTTGTCGCCGAGGACGCGGTGGAAGAGCCAGCTGATCTGCCGGACGTAGGGGCGCGGGTCGAGGCCCTGGCCGAGCAGGTGGTCGAGGACTTCCTGGTGGGCCTCGGCGTGGATGGCCTCCTGCCCGATGAAGCCGAGCACCTCTTCGCGCAGTTGTTCGTCGCGGATCAGCGGCAGCGCTTCCTTGAAGACCTTGACGAACCACCGCTCGCCCTCGGGCAGCAGCAGGTGCAGCACGTTGATGGTGTGGGTGGCCATCGGCTCGTCGGGGATCCAGTGCAGGGGCAGCTCGGACCAGTCGAAGTGCACGTCGCGCGGTTCGAGCACCAGGCTGTCGTGCACGGTGACGGGCGGGGTGGGGCGGGGCATGGGTGCCTCCTGACACGCGGCGGACGAGGGGGCGGACCGGGGCGGGGGCCCGGCGGGCACACCGGCAAACTACTCGCGGGTAGCGGGTCGGACAAGGGTTTCGACCACTCTTATCAACATCGAGTCTAATAAGCCGCCCGATCGGGTGACACCACCCGCCGCGAACCCTGTGACTCCGATCGATAGATTGCGATTCCGAGCTCTAGTTTGCGAGCGACGGTCCGGGGTCGGTCGAGTCACGCTGAGTAGTGGTCAGGAGCTGTCTC
>NZ_JOGH01000197.1:0-7242 GCF_000721345.1 Kitasatospora sp. NRRL B-11411
CAGCGGCTGCGAGACGCCCCGGGCGGGGAGGGGCGGGGAGGGTTGACGGGCGGTCAAGTCAGCGGCTGGGCACGGCGGACGGCCCTCGGCGCGGCCGCGTGGTGCTGGAGCGCCCGCCCGGGCCGTGCGGCTCGGCAGGATCGATCGGGCTCGGGTTCAGCCGGCCCGGGTTCAGCCGGCCCGGGTTCAGTCGGCCCGGGTTCAGCCGGCCCGGGTTCAGCCGGCCTGGGCGAGGCGGGTGGCGGTCTCCAGGAGCAGGGCGTGGACGAAGGCCTGCGGCAGGTTGCCGCGCAGTTGGCGCTGGGCGATGTCGTACTCCTCGGCGTACAGGCCGGCCGGGCCGCAGGCGGCGCGGTTGCGTTCGTACCAGCGCAGGGCCTCGGGGAGGCGGCCCTGCTGGAGTTGGGCCAGCGAGACCAGGAACCCGCAGAGCAGGAAGGCGCCCTCGGCCTCGGCGAGCGGGCCGGGGCGGTGGCGGAAGCGGTAGCAGTGGTGGTCGTCGGCGAGGTCGGCGAGCACCGCCGCGAGGGTGGCCCGGGTGGGGCGGGCGTGGGCGGGGACGGCGCCGCGCAGGGCGGGCAGCAGCAGGGCGGCGTCGACCGCCGGGTCGGCCGGGGAGCGCTGCCAGCGCCCGCTCGGGTGCAGGGACTCGGCGAGCGCGGCGGCGGTGAGGCGTTCGGCGAGCGGCAGCCAGTCGGGGCGGCGCAGGGCGTCGGCGGCGGCGCGCAGGCCGGCTGCGCAGGTGAGGCGGCTGTGCGTCCAGTGGTCGGGGTGGATCTCCCAGATGCCGCAGTCGGGTTCGCGGTGCCGGGCGGCGATCGCCTCGGCCGCGACCACGGCGGCCCGCCGCCCGTCGGCGTCCAGCTGGTCGTGCCGGGCGGCGGCGGCCAGCAGCAGCAGGGCCTCGCCGAACCCGTCGAGCTGGAACTGCCGGTTCACCAGGTTGCCCGCCACGTCGAACCCGCCCGGGTAGCCGGGCAGTTCGAGCCGGTGCAGGTCCGGGACGGGCCCGCCGTCCAGGGTGTACGCGGGGGCCAGGTCCGGCCCGTCGGTGAGTAGCCGGGCGGTGACGAAGCGGGCCGAGCCGGCCAGCAGCGGGTGCGGCCCGCGGGCGGCGAGGGCCTGGCCGAGGTACGCCTGGTCGCGGATCCACACGTACCGGTAGTCGTAGTTGCGGCCCTGCTCGGCGCGTTCGGGCAGGCTGGTGGTGGCCGCGGCGACGCTGCCGCCGTCCGGCCCGGTCAGGCCGGTCAGGACGGCGTACGCGTGCCGGACGTCGCGGCGCCCCGGCAGCCCCGCCAGTTCGTCCGGGCCCGGGACGTCCGCCGCCCAGGCCGCCTCGGTGTCCCGCCAGGCGCGGTCCGGGTCCGGCGGGGCGGCGGGCGGGCGGTCGCCGAGTTCCAGCACCAGGTCGTGCCGGGCGCCCGCGGGCAGGCGCAGCACGGCGTGCAGCCCGCCGCAGCGGCCGGGCCGGGCGTCCGGCAGGCCGGTCAGCCGCCCGTGCAGCGGGCCGGTGCGCAGCGTCCAGCGCCCCGCCGCGTCCCGGGCGGTGGCGGCGGCGCCGGCGGTGCCGAAACCGGCGGCGAGGTGCAGCGACACCTCCAGTTCGGCGGGCCCGTCCACCGCCACCACGCGGCGCAGCAGCACCGCGCGGTGCGGGCCCGCCGGACGGGCCAGCGCCTCGCGGCACTCGACCACCCCGCCCCGGGTGACCCACCGGCTGCGGTACACCAGCCCGCCGTCCTCGTACCGGCCGCCCGGCACGTACGCCCCGGTCGGGGTGACGCCGTACCAGCCCGGGCCGCCGATCAGCGCGGACAGCACCGCGTCGCTGTCCCAGCGCGGCACGCACAGCCAGCCGAGCACGCCGTCCGGGCCGAGCAGGGCGCCCCGGTGGCCGTCGGCGAGCAGCGCGTAGGCGCGCAGCACGTGCGGGACGGGCGGCGTGCAGGGGCGGTGGGACGCGGCGGGCATGGCGGTCTCCCGGGGATGGACGGCCGACTTCTCGATGGCGCGGCTTTCCGGCCCGGCCGGAGCGAAACACCGGGCCCGCCCCGGCCCGTTTCCGACCGGCGGGCACCGGGCACACGCGCGGCCACACGTGTGGCCACCCCCTCGGCCGCACGTGCCGGTCGGCCGCCCGGCGGCGGCCGCGACCCGACGGGAGGACCCGAGGATGCGACGGCAGGAACGTCCACTGCACGACATGGGCGGGGCGATCGGCCCCGCAGAGACCGGAGGGCGGCAACCGGACGCCGAGCGGGAGGCCGGCGGCGACGGGACGGAACGCGGCCCCGCGCCGATCGGCAAGGGCGGCACGGCGAACGTGGCGGGCAGCGACGAACAGCAGCCCGAGATCGCCGAAGGCCCGGTACCGGGCACCCCGCCGGACGAACGGCCCGGCGACGGCGACGGCGATGACACCGGCGACGGTAACGGCACCGACGGCGGCACCGGCGATGGCGACGGTAACGGCACCGGTGGCGTCACCCGGGAACTCGACCCGCCCGGCCCGCCGCAGGCCCCGTCCCGCCCGGTCCGCCCGGACGCGGTCGAGGACGCGCCCGCCGCCCTCGACCCCGAACGGGCCCGCCCGCCCGACCCGGCGGCGGCGCCCGAGGACGAGGGCCTCCCCGACCTCGCGGACGGCTCACCCACCGCCGACCGCGCCGCCGACCCGCAGCGCCCGTCCGTCCCCGGCGACCGTCCCGCCGCGGCCGAGTCCTTCGGGGTGACGGGGGACGAACAGGCCCGCGGCGAGTCCCTGGACCAACGCCTCGCCGCAGAACGCCCGGAGATCGGCGAACAGCCCTCCAGGACGGAGGACCGGTCGCCGCGGCCCGGACAGTCGGCCGAGGAGGCGGCGATCCGGGTCCGCCGGGAGGGCGAGAGTTGACGTCGCGTCAGTTCGGCTGCCTGCCGAGCGAGTTGACGATCAACCGGCCGGGTGGTCGGTGCGGCGGAGGGTGGTGTGCGGGGCGGTGTGGAAGGCCGTGCGGTAGTGGGCGGCGAAGTGGCCGGGGTGGGCGAAGCCCCAGCGCATGGCGATGTCGGTGACGGTGGCGGTGGCCGGGTCGGCGGCGAGCAGGTCGCGGTGGGCGGCCTGCAGCCGGACGTGGCGGAGGTGGGCGAGGGGGGTGGTGCCGAGATGGCGGCGGAAGGCGTACTGGAGGGCGCGGGGGGTGACGCACGCGGCGCGGGCGATGTCGGCGAGAGTGACGTCCCGGTCGGCGTGGGCGTCGATCCAGGCGAGGGCGCGGCGCAGGGTGGCGGGGGTCGCGTCGGTGCGGTCGGCGCGGACCGGGTCGGTGCGGGCGCTGTGCGGGAGGGCGGTCAGGGTCATCGCGGCGAGGTGCTGGGCGGCGGTCGAGACCAGCAGCCCGGCGGGCGGTTGGGACGCGTCGCCGAGGACGTGGTCGCGCAGGTGGGCGACGGCCGAGCCGAGGGCGCGCCCGGCCGCCGGGGTGAGCGGGCGGGTGCCGGTGAAGCGGACCGGCGCTCCGGTGCCGGAGGGGTCGAGCCCGGCCAGCAGGGCCGGGTCGAACATGGCGATGGTGTAGCGGGCGGAGCGGACCTCGCCCCGGTACGGGGTGCCGGGCGGGGCGAGCAGGAAGGTGTCGCCCGGGCCGTAGACCTGTTCGCGGCCGCCGGTGCGGTCGACCAGGGTGCCGCTGTGCATGCTGATCAGGCAGACGCCGGGCAGGCCGTGCGCGTCGAAGGCCATGTCGTAGCCGAAGCTGAGGCGGTCCACGCTGAGCCGCTCCACGGCGTGGCGGCTGATCCGCACCCGGGCGTCCTCGACCGGCCCGCCGATCCGCATCGGCGTGTAGGCGGTGGACAGGAACTCCTCGGTGGCGTCGACGCTGCGGCTGTCGAAGCGAAGTGTCTCCATCGGCATGCTGTTGTCCGGCGGCCCCGTCCGGCGGGCCGCCGCCTCCTCCGGCGCCCGAGGGTACGGGGCGACGGCGCCCGGGGGAACCTGCCGCGCCGCCCCGGCCGCCCGCCGCGGCCGGCGTTTCGCTCCCGGGACGGCAGCGGCCGGAAGATTTCGTTCCCCGTGCTGCGCGGGCGGCACGGGCTCGGCGACGGTCGGAGGGGAACCCCCTCGGGGTGTTCGCCGAAGCACTCGGCAGGGATCCGACAGGGACCCGGTGAGGAGCCGGCGAGGACCCGGCCCGTGTGCGGAGAGGGCTCGGCCCGCGCGCGGCGAAGGCCCGGCGGGGACGGACGGCGGGAGGAGAACACGGTCATGCGCAGGAAGACGGTGACGGGACTGCGGGTCACCCACCGGCCGGGTCCGGACGGCAGCCGCGTCGTCGAGGTGACCGGCGAGGCCGACCTGGACACCGCCCCCGAGCTGGCCCGGGCGCTGCGCGAGGCGCTCGGGGGACGGCCGGCGCCGCGCACCCTGGTGGTGGACTGTTCGCGGCTGGGCTTCTGTTCGTCGTCCGGCCTCAACGAGCTGATCAAGGCCCGGCGGGCGGCGATCGAGGCGGGCATCGCGTTCCGGCTCGGCGCGCCGAGCGGCCAGGTGGTGCGGCTGCTCGAGGTGACCGGGACGGACGAGGTGTTCGAGGTGGTGGAACCCCGGCGGTAGCGGGAGGGGAGAGAGCGGGTGCGGCCGGCAACTTCCTTGCTGTGCAGGGGCATTGCGGGCGGCGGGTTTTCGGGTCGGGCCTCCGGGTAGGCGCGGCGACCAGGAACGAGGGGGGAACGGAAGGAAGCACCTCATGGACACCCGTCGTCACGCCGTCCCCATCCCCTCGGGGCCGGTCGGCATCGTGGGGCGGCCCGGACCGCGGTCGACGCGCTCGGCGCACCGGGTCGAGGAACGCGCCCCGCAGCCGGCCGCGCCGTCCCGGCAGCCGTCGGTGGCCGCCGGAACGGCCGCCCCGGCGGACGTGGAGCTGTACGCGGTCCTGGGGGAGGACTGACGCCATGGCGGCCGCCCGGCCGCTCCGGCCGAACCGACCGACTCGACCGGTCCGACTGCCCGGGACGTCCCGGCGGGCCGCGCGGTTCTGCGAGGTCTGTGGGGCCGCGCCGCCTGCCGGGCGCCCGTACAGTGCGGTGCTTCCCGGGCGGGGGCAGGGGCCGGGCGGGGTCCGGCTGCTGGTCGCCTGCGGGGCCGAGCACCTGGCCGCGCTGCTCGCGGACCGGCGGCAACAGCCCTGCACGCCGGAGGAGTTGTGGATCGGCCAGCTCTGCGCCGTGCTCCGGCTGGCCGGCCGCGAACCGACGCCGGAGGAACTGCGGCAGGCCGGCGGCCCCGGTGTGGAACGGATCGACCGCGTCCTCCGGGCAGTGCGGCGGCGGCGCGGTCCGGCCGGGCCGGGGGCGCTGCTGGGGGTGGCGGGCGAAGGCTGAGGTGAGGGCCGCGTTCACCAGCGCAGGGCGGTGAAGTCGACCGGGCGGGGCCGGAGTTCGGCGGTACGGGCGGCCAGGGCGTGCAGGCGGCGGGCGAACTCCTCGGCGGGCAGGTGGCGGCGGTCGCCGTGGCCGGGCAGCAGCCACTCGAAGCGCACCCGGGGAGCGGTGCGGGCCAGCGAGGCGGCGAGTTCGGTGACGGAGTACCAGGTCACCGATTCGGCGACGGCGAGGTCCCGGTCGCCGCGGGACCAGTAGAAGCTGTCGCCGCTGAAGCAGTAGCGCCCGTCGGCGAGGTACAGCACGCTGCCCTCGGTGTGCCCGGGCAGCGGGTGCGCGCTCACCCCCTCGGCGACCTCGACCGGCTCGGTGCCCCGCACGACCCGGTCGGCGTCCGGGGCGGCGGCCAGGTCGCCCTCGTGGATCCACAGGCGGGCGCCGAACCGGTCGGCGTAGGCGCGGCCGTGCGCGGCGTGGTCGCGGTGGGTGAGCAGGACGTCGGTGACCGGGCCGAGGGCGGCGTATTTCGCAGCCAGCGCGGAACTGAAACGCGGGGTGTCGACCATCAGCAGATTTCCGGCCGGCCGGCGCAGCAGGTAGGAATTCGCCCCGGCGGTGCGCGGCGAGTTGTGTCCGCACAGGTGCACGTGTTCGGTCAGCCGCAGCGGAAAAGGGTCGAGTTCCGGCGCCGGGACGTGCCCGTCGTGGCGGACCGACCGGGTGTGGCAGGCGAATGCGGCGGCGCGCAGCGCCTGCTCCTCCGCCCCGGTGCGCGGCCGGCGGACGACCGCGGAACGGCCGCCGACTTCGGCGATCAGGCCCGGCGCGAGCTGCCGGGCGGCGTCGCAGTTGGTGCAGCGCCGGTCGACGTGCCAACCGGCTTCGGGTGACTGCTCGTTCATGGTGCGCTCCTTGGCGGGGAAAAGGGCGGCGGTCGGATTCCGCCATGGATATCACGTGGAACGGGGAGGAATCCATCGGCGGAATGCCGTTGACTTCCGCCGGAACCGCTGCTCTGCGACCGCGTTTCGGGGATTTTCCGGCGGCCCATTTTTTGTGCGGTTGACATTTCCGGGAAAGGTGCTCCGGCCATTCGGGTTTGCGGCGGGCGGACCTGGTCAGCCGCAGGGTATGGAGTTCGCACCGCACTACCTGGAACCGTCCACCAGCCCCGGCCAGTGGGAGGGCGGCGGCTCGTGGACGCCCAGTTCGTGGGCGTCCGGACCGTGGACCTCCGGCCCCGGGGCCGCCGGGCCGTGGGTGGTGCTCCGGGGCGGCGCCGGCGGACGGCGGACGGACGGCGAGGACGGCGTCCCCGGCGGCGCGGTGCTGCTCGACCGGGACGCCGTGCTGGTGGCGGACATCGCCTACAACGGCGACCCCGGCCGGGTCTACCCGCGGCCCGGCGCCCGGGAGGCCGTCGCCGAACTGCGGGCGCTCGGCGTCCGGTTGGGCGTGGTCACCGACCAGCCGGGGGTCGCCCGGGGATCCCTGACCCGGCCCGGCATCGAGCGCGTGCACCACCGGATCGAGGAGCTGTTCGGCCCGTTCGACGTGTGGGCGGTCTGCCCGCACCGGCCCGCCGACCGCTGCGGCTGCCGCAAGCCCGCCCCCGGGCTGGTGCTCGCCGCGGCCCGGGCGCTGCGGGTGCGGCCGGAGCGCACCACCCTGGTCGGCGGCACCGGCGCCGACCTCGTCGCCGCGGCCTCGGCCGGGGCGCACGGCCTGCTCGTCCGGCCCGACAACGCCCGCCCCGGCGAACTCGCCGTCGCGGGCCACCGCCGCGCCGCCGACCTGCCGGCCGCCGTCCGGCTGCTGTGCGCGGCGGGGACGGCCTGAGGGGGAACGGGCTGAGGGGGAAGGGCTGAGGGGGGA
>NZ_JOGH01000198.1:0-7156 GCF_000721345.1 Kitasatospora sp. NRRL B-11411
GGATCCGGCGCCGTCCTTGGGGACGGCGGCGCAGGCCGCGCCGAACGGGGCGTCGGCCATCGCCGCCGAGGCGGTGGGGCTCGACATCGCGGCGGAGCTCGCGGCGGTCGCGCCGGTGGTGGCGGAGGACGAACTCGTACCGCCACCGCTGCTGCTGCACGCGCCCAGGGTCAGGGCCAGCGCACCGGCGGCGAGCAGTGCGGTGAAGGTGCGGCGGTTGCGGGTGGATGCGGACATGGCGGAGCTCTCCTCTGTGATGGGTGAAGGCGAAGCGGGTGTTCGGCGAAGTCGGTGACGGCCCGTCAGACGACGGCGGCGTGCACCTCGATGCGGTCGGTGCCGGGTCGGCGCCGCGGCGAGTGGTGCTGGTCGGTCACACCCGGCATTCGGCGGGCGGTGGGGCGCGGATTGGTGGCAGTTTCGGTGGCAGTTTCGGTGGCAGTTCCGGTGGCAGTTCCGGAACGGGCGGGGGAGGCGGCGGAGACGGCGCCGGGGGCGGGGCGCGCGGGTGCGGCGAAGTGGTCGGGGTCGGGGGCAATCCGGGACGGCGAGTGCGACGAAGAGGGGTGGAGTCGTGTTGTCGAATCGGTGCGGTCGGGGGTTCCGGCCGCCGTGGGAGGGTTCCGTGCGGGTGGTGCAGTGGCAGGGCAGGAGCGTTGTCGGTGGGGTGGCGGGGTGAACCACGTGGTGTCGTTGGCCCCGCCGCGGCGGCCCGGGCCGGATCTGCGGGAGTTGCTGGCGCGGGTGGTGCGGGGTGACCAGGACGCGTTCGAGGCGCTCTACGACGCCGTCTCCGGGCCGGTGTTCGGGCTGGTGCGGCGGGTGGTGCGGGACGCCGCGCAGTCCGAGGAGGTCGCGCAGGAGGTGCTGCTGGAGGTGTGGCGCACCGCGGCCCGGTACCGGGCGGACCGGGGCGAGGTGCTGCCCTGGGTGCTGACCATCGCCCACCGGCGGGCCGTCGACCGGGTCCGCTCCGCCCAGGCCGCCGCCGACCGGGACCGGCGGGTCGCGGCCGCCTCGCACGGCGGCACCCCCTACGACGAGGTCGCCGAACAGGTCGAGGGACGCCTGGAGCGTGAACAGGTGCGGCGCTGCCTGCGCACCCTGACCGAACTCCAGCGGGAGTCGCTGACCCTGGCCTACTACCGCGGCTACAGCTACCCGGAGGTGGCCCAGGTGCTCGGCGCCCCGCTCGGCACCGTCAAGACCCGGATGCGGGACGCGCTGATCCGGATGCGCGACTGCCTGGGGGTGGGCGCGTGAACGCCTTCCGCCCGCACACCGCCGACCGGCGCGCCCCCGACCCGCACACCCTGACCGGGGCGTACGCCGCGCACGCGCTGGACGCCGAGGAGAACGATGCCTTCGAACGCCACCTCGAGCACTGCCCGTCCTGCGCGCAGGAGACCGCGGAGTTCGCCGCCGCCCTGGCCCGGCTCGGGGCGGCCGAGACGGCGGCCCCGCCGCCGGCGCTGAAGGACCGGGTGCTGGCCGCGCTGCCGGGCGTCCGGCAGGAGGCCCCGCGGGTCGACGGCCCCGTCCCGCCGCGTACCCGCCCGGCCCGGCTGCGGCGCCGGTTCGCCCGCCGGGCACCGGGGTTGGCGCTCGCCGCCTGCCTCGCGCTGGCCCTCGGCGCGGGCGCCCTCGCCGTCCAGCAGCACCGGGAGGCCGAACGGGCCCGCGACCGGGTCGCCGCGCTCGCCCGCCAGCAGGAGTCCGTCACCGCGCTGCTCACCGCGCCGGACGCCCGCACCGCGACCGCCGCCACCGGCGGGGGCACCGCCACCGTCGTCTGGTCCGCCACCCGCGACCGGGCCGGCCTGCTCGCCGCCGGCCTCCCCGCCCCGGGCCCCGGCCGCACCTACCAGCTCTGGTACGACGACGCGGGCACCATGCGCCCCGCCGGGCTGCTCCCCGCGGGCAGCGGAACCCTGCTGCTCAGCGGCCCGCTGGACGGCGCGGCCGGCGTCGGCGTCACCCTCGAACCGGCCGGCGGCTCCCCGCACCCGACCGGCGCCCCGGTGCTGCTGCTGCCGTTCGCCTGAGCGGCCCGGCCCACCCGCCCCACCCGGCCCGGTCGACCGGACATCGACCGGGCCGGGTGTGTCGGGTAGGGCGGGGGTGCTCCCGCGGGTAGGTTCCCGGGAGGGGCCACGGGGCGGGCCCCCACGGGGGAGGGGAGAACGCGATGGCGAACGAGGTGCCGTTCCGCGGCGCGGACCGGGAACGCCTGGCCGAACTGGCGTTGCGCGGGGCGGCCGGACTGCCGCCGGTCGAGGCGGGGGTGCGGCTGGCCTTCCAGGTCGAGGAGGTCGGCGACTGGCTGGTCGGCAACGGCTTCGTGCCGCTCGCCGAAGGGCCGGACGGCCCGTCCGCGACGGTCGACTTCCGGCGCGCGATGGACCGCCTCGGCCGCCCCCGGCAGGCCGGCCGGGCCGCCGCCCGGGACGTCCTCGGCGACCGGGCCAAAGCCGTCCTCACCGTCGCCGCCGGCCTGGCCGGGGTCCGCACCGGGCCGCTGCGCCACGCGATCGAGGGACTGACCCACCGGGAGGCCCGGCTGGTGGCCGAGGCGGTCATGCACGCGGCCGGCTTCCCGGACGCCTCCGCCGACCCCTACGGCCGAGCCGAGACGTCCGGCTGAGCCGGGGCAGCCGGCCGAGTGGAGGTGGGCAGCGGCCCGGTGGGGTGGCGGAGGTGAGCGGGTCTCAGTCGTGCCGTCGGGGCGGGGGGCCGTGCCGCTGCCGTCCGGCTGCGCGGAGGCGTCCGGCAGTGTCGGGGCGGTTGGCTGCGCCGAGATGTCTGGTCGTGCGGGGGGTGGGCAACGGCCCGGCGTGGTGGCGGAGGTGAGCGGGTCTCAGTCGTGCCGCCGGCGGGGCGGGAGCGGTAGGAACGCGCTGGTGCGGGCCGTGTACGCGGCCCAGCCGGGGCGGTCGGAGCCGGACAGGTGGCGTTCCAGCATCGGCTTCCCGCTGCCGAAGGCCAGCAGCCAGGTCATCAGCAGCGGGCTGCCGACGAACGCCCAGCCGATCGGAGCGTCGGCGGCCAGCAGGAACAGGCCCCACCAGACGCAGGCGTCGCCGAAGTAGTTGGGGTGCCGGGTGTACCGCCACAGGCCGCGGTCCATCACCTGGCCGCGGTGCGCCGGATCGGCCTTGAACCGGGCCAGTTGGGCGTCGCCGACCGCCTCGAAGAACAGGCCGACCGCCCACAGCGCCGTCCCCGCCCAGGCGGCCGGGCCGAGCGGGCCCGGCAGGTACTGGGCGGCCAGCACGGGCAGCGAGACGAACCAGACCAGGGCGGCCTGCAGCAGGTAGACGATCCGCAGCGCGTACCGGGTGCGGGCCGGCCCGGCGGGGGCCCTGGCGAGCATCCGGGCGTAGCGCGGGTCCTCGGGCAGGCCGCGGGCCCGCCACCACAGGTGCGCGGACAGCCGCAGCCCCCAGAGTGCCACCAGGACGGTGGCCAGCGCCCGCCGCCCGCCGTCGCCGTACCCGGCGGAGAGCCCGCAGCCGGTCAGCGCGACGGCGGTGAACGCCAGGCCCCAGGCCGCGTCCACGCCCCGGTGGCGGCCGGTGCGCACCCCGACGGCGAACGCGCCCAGCATGACCAGCAGGGCCGCGCCCGCGGCGCAGGCCGCGCCGAGGCCGAACGCGGCGGCGTTCACCGCTGACCGTCCCGGACCGCCGGGGATCCGGCGCCCGCCGCGGCCCCGTCCCGGCTCAGCAGCACCTGGTGGACGTTCAGGTAGCCGGAGCGGAACCCGGCCTCCGAGTACGCCAGGTACAGCTCCCACATCCGGCGGAACACCTCGTCGAAGCCCAGCGCCGCGACCTGCTCCGCCCGCCCGGTGAACCGCTCCCGCCACAGCCGCAGCGTCTCGGCGTAGTGCGGCCCGTACGCGTCCGCGGCGTCCACCCGCAGCCGGGTGTGCGCGGCGGCGGTGTCGGAGATGGCCCGCAGCGAGGGGATCTGGCCGCCCGGGAAGACGTACTTGAGGATCCAGGTGTACGTGTCGCTGCTGGCCAGCATCCGGGCGTGCGGCATGGTGATGGCCTGCAGGGCGACCCGGCCGCCGGGGGCGAGCAGCCGGTCCAGGGCGGTGAAGTAGGCGGGCCAGAACGGGCGTCCGACGGCCTCGATCATCTCGACGCTGACGATCGCGTCGAACGTGCCCCGGGCCTGCCGGTAGTCGCACAGCCGGACCTCGACCCGGTCGGACTGCCCGGCGGCGGCGATCCGGCGGCGGGCCAGCGCGAGCTGCTCGGCGGACAGGGTGAGGGTGACCACCTCGGCGCCGCGGGCGGCGGCGCGCAGGGCGAGTTCGCCCCAGCCGGTGCCGATCTCCAGCAGCCGGGTGCCGGGGCCGACCCGGGCCAGGTCCAGCAGCCGGTCGATCTTGCGGTGCTGGGCCGGGACCAGGTCGGGCCAGTGGGCGGCGGGGGAGGGGTCGGAGAACACCGCCGAGGAGTACGACATGGTCGGGTCGAGGAACAGCGCGAACAGCTCGTTCGACAGGTCGTAGTGCCGGTGGATGTTGCGCGGGGCGTTGGCGGCCGTGGACAGCTCCGCCGCCGGGGGCCGCCGCACGTACAGCCGGCGCAGCCACCCGGTGCCGGGCGGGACCAGGGTCTCGGGGCGGGCGGCCAGCGCGGTCAGCAGGCGCACCAGGTCCGGGCTGTCCCAGTCGCCCGCCTGGTAGGACTCGCCGAAGCCGATCAGGCCGCCCGTCCCGACCCGGTGCAGGAACGCCTCCGGGCGGTGCAGCCGCAGCACCGGCGCCTGCGCGGGGGACGGCAACATCGGCCGCCCGCCCGGGAGTTCGACCCGCAGGCCGCGGCCGGCCGCCACCCGGCGCAGCAGCCGCCCGGCCACCGCGGCCCGCAGCGGGGCGTGCGGCACCCGGGCGACGTCCGGCCAGCGCGACGGGTCGACGGCGGGCGGGAACGGGACGGTGACGGTCATCGGCGGACGGCCTCTCCGGAACGGGAACGGGGATGGGGACGGGAGTCGGGACGGGGGTGGGCGGGCAGGCCGCGCAGCCACAGGCGGACGCCCTGGGCGCGGATCCGCAGGCTCACGGCGTAGGTGGCGAACGGGTGCCGGGCCACCGCGCGCAGCAGCGCGGCCGGGCCCGCGGGGCGGCCGGTGCCGGACACCGTGGCGGTGAACGCCCGCCCGCCGGGCAGCTCCAGCGCCACCGTCAGGCGCAGCCGCTCGCCGTCCGGCTCCGGCAGCAGCAGGCGGTAGCGGCCGTCGAGCGGCAGGAACGGCGAGACGTGGAAGTCCTTGGCGGCCTCCGCGTGCCCGGCGGCGTCCGGGCGCAGCAGGTAGCGGTGGCGCTGGCCGTAGGTGTTGTGCACCTCGGCGACGGTGCACAGCGGCGCGCCCGCCGCGTCCCGGCACCAGTACACCGTCAGCGGGTTGAACACGTGCCCCAGCGAACGGGCCTGGGTCAGCATCAGCACCCGCCCGGCCGGGTCCGGGCGCAGGCCGTGCGCGGCCAGGTCGCGGGCCAGGTCCGCCCGGACGTCGGCGGTGCCGGGGTGCAGGGCGTGGTCGCGGGGCAGGAAGCGGGCCAGCGGGCGCAGCGGCCACGGCAGCCGGGGCAGGCGGTCGAGGTCGACCAGCCACAGGTAGCCGCGGTGGCGGAACACCCGGCGGGGCTCGGCCCGCACGTGCGTGGTGCGGGTCTCGTACAGCACGGCGCCCCACGGGCCGGGGAGCACGGCGGTTGCGGTTGCGGTGTCGGCCTGGCCGGGCGGGGCCGGGTCCGGCGGGTGCGCGGGGTCGTTCAGGCTCACGGGGCGACCGCCGTGAGCAGGTGGCGGGCGGCGGCGAGGCCGGAGCGGCAGCCGTCCTCGTGGAAGCCCCAGCCGTGGTAGGCCCCGGCGAACGCGGTGCGGGCGGTGGTCAGTTCGGGCAGCCGGCGCTGGGCGGCGACCGTGCGGGCGGTGTACACGGGGTGCTCGTACACGGTGCGGGTGACCACCTGCCGCTCGGGCAGCGGGCTGCGGTCGTCCTCGTTCAGGGTGACCAGGTAGTCCTCCGCGCCGCCCAGCCGCAGCAGCCGGTTCAGGTGGTAGCTGACCCGGACCCGGTCGGAGGGCGCGTCGCAGTCCGGCATCCGGTAGTTCCACGAGGCGCGGGCCCAGGCCGCCCGGGGCAGCACCGAGGCGTCCCGGTGCAGCACCGTCGGGTTGCGGGAGTACTCGAACGCGCCCAGCACCTCCCGCTCGGCGCCGGTCGGGTCGGCCAGCAGCCGCAGTGCCTGGTCGGCGTGGACGGCCACCACCACGGCGTCCGCCCGGGTCCACCGCCCGTCCTCGGTGGCCACCGTGACGCCGTCCGGGTGGCGCCGCACCGCGCGCACCGGCGCGGAGCGGTGCACGGTGCCGGAGTGCGCGGCCAGGTGGCCTGCGATCCGCTCCACGTACGCGGCCGAGCCGCCGACCACGGTGCGCCAGGTCGGCGAGCCGGTGACGCTCAGCAGGCCGTGGTTGGCCAGGAACGCGAACAGGTAGCGGGCCGGGTAGTCCCCGGCCAGGTCGGGCGCGCAGGACCACACCGCGGAGACCAGCGGGGTCATGAAGTGCTGGGTGAAGTACGGGGAGAAGTCGTGCCGGGCCAGGAACGCACGCAGGCTTTCCGTCCCGCCCTCGCCACCGCGCTCGGCCCCGTGCTCGGTCCCGCGCTTGGCTCCGTGCTCGGTCCCGCCCGCGGTTTCGTCCGCGGTCTCGTCCTCCGGGGTGGCCAGCAGGCGGCGGGCCAGGCGGTGGAAGCGCGGCACCTCGCCGAGCATCCGCAGGTACCGGCCCCGGGCCAGGTTGCCCGGGGTGGCCAGCAGCCCCGACAGGCCGCGGGCGCCCGCGTACTCCAGGCCGCAGCCCTCGCAGTGCACCGACATGCTCATGTCGCTGTCCTGCGTCCGCACGCCCAACTCGCCGAACAGGCCGACCAGTTCCGGGTACGTCCGGGTGTTGTGCACCAGGAAGCCGGTGTCCAGCGCCAGCTCCCGCCCGTCCGCCGCGGTGACCCGCTGGGTGTGCGCGTGCCCGCCCAACCGGCCGTCCGCCTCGAACAGCTCCACCGCCACGCCCGCCCGGGCCAGCGCGTACGCCGCGCTCAACCCCGCCACCCCCGCCCCCACCACGGC
>NZ_JOGH01000199.1:0-7137 GCF_000721345.1 Kitasatospora sp. NRRL B-11411
TCTCCAACGTACTGGGGTGGGTGGGGGTGGTCATCACCCACATGGGTGCATGGGTGGGGATGCCTGGTTCGAGTGTCGGTCAGGTGAGCGAGGACGAGGGTGAGGGTGCGGGTGGGCGGCGGAGCCCGGGGGTGGCGGCTCCGATCAGGGCGACGGCGGCGACGCAGAGCAGGCCGCCGCTGATCAGGGCGGTGGTGCCGGAGGTGGCGGAGGCGACCAGGCCGCCGCGGAGGTTGCCGAGGTCGGGTCCGGCCCGGCCGACGATCTGTTCGGCTGCGCCGACCCGTCCCAACAGGGCGTCCGGGGTGTGGAGTTGGACGACGGTGCCGCGGGCGACCACGGAGACGGTGTCCGCCGCGCCGGCCAGCGCGAGCAGTCCGAGCCCCGGCCAGGGGCCGGAGACCATACCGAACAGGGCCAGTGCGACGCCCCAGGTGGCCGCGGCGCCCAACATCACCAGGGCCTGGTTCGGCCGGCGGGTGAACACCCCCGACAGGACGGACGCGGCGACGCCGCCCGCCGCGATCGCGGTCAGGAACAGCCCGAGGGTGCGCGGCCCGCCGTCGAACCGTTCCGCGTTGACCAGCGGGAACAGGCTGATCGGCATGGACAGCACGGTGGTGGCCAGGTCCGCGAGCAGGGCGGCGCGGACCACCGGCGTCCGGGCCAGGAAGGCCAGGCCGTCCCGTACGTCGCGCAGCCCCGGGCGGGCGGGGGCGGTCGGGGCGGGCCCGGTGGAGGGGGCGGGTCCGGCGTCCGGGCGCATTCGGGGGAGGCGGGAGGCGGCGTACAGGGCGGCCGCGAAGCTCAGTGCGTCGGCCAGGTAGCAGCCGCCGAGGCCCGCCCCGGCGATCAGCAGGCCGCCCAGGGCGGGGCCGAGCAGCATTGCGCCCTGGAAGGCGACGCGGTTGAGGGCCAGGCCGGCCGCCAACTGCCCGGCGGGCAGCAGACGCGGGAGGAACGTCCGGGCGGCCGGGCCGACCACCGCGACGAAGACGGACTGCCCCGCCACCAGGGCGATCACCCCGGCGGCCGGGAGGTGGCCCAGCAGCGCCTGGGCCGCGAGCAGCAGCGCGCACCCGGCCTGCCCGGCGGTGGCCAGCAGGTAGAGCGCCCGCCGGTCCGAACGGTCGACCAGCGCCCCCGCGAACAGCCCCAGCACCAGCAGTGGAACGGCCTGCGCCAGGCCCACGGCGCCGGTCCACACCGTGCTGCGGGTCTGCTCCCAGACCTGGAACATGACGGCCACCGTTGCCAGTTGGCTGCCGAAGCCGGAGACCGTCCCGCCGATCCACAGCCGCCGGAACGCGGGCGACTCGCGCAGCGGGGCGACGTCGAGGAGCAGCCGGCCGCCGGTCATCGCCACCGCGGGTCCTCGGCCAGTTTCCCGACGATCCGGTCGTGGAAGCTCCGGCGGGCCAGCGCCCGTTCGATGTCCTCGACCACCTGGCTGAGCGGGTAAGGGAGTTCGGCCTCCAGCTCGGCGAGCGCGGCCTCGGTGGCCTCCCACTCGGCGACCAGCCTACCGACCACCGCCCGCGCCTTCGCGGTCAGCGCCACCTTCTTGCTCCGGGCGTCCTCCCCCGGCGCGGTCTCCACCCATCCGGCCCGCCGCATCGCGGCCACCTTCTGGCTGAGCGCCGAGTGGGTGTGCTGCACGGACTCGGCCAGTTCGGTGATGGTCATCGGCCCGCGCGCGTGCAGCCGGAGCAGCTCCAGCACGAAACTCGGCCGCAGCCCCTCGACCGGCGCTTCGGCGTAGACCCGGCCGATCTCCTCGTCCATCGACGCCTGGAGCAGGCGGAGCGGCCGCCAGCGGCTCAGCTCGGAGGGGTCGGCGGGGCGGGCGCGGGACGGGACTTCGGCCGGGGAATCGGCTGGGGAATCGGCCGCGGGATCGGCTGGGGGATCGGCTGGGGGCTCGGTCGGTTCGGGCATGGGAGAGATTGTAACAGTGCTTGTATAAGTGCTGTTGCATATTCTCGGCCGGTGGGCGCGGGGCGGCGGTTCGAGGGGCCAGGGGCCAGGGTCCAGAGGTCAGGAGGCGGTGGGCGGGGCCGGTTCGCCGGGGAGCGGGGTGCCGGTGCGGACCAGGGTGGTGCGCAGGGACGGGGCGACGCGGGTGCCGGGCGGGGCGGGGAGGGGCCGGTCCGGGGTCAGGTCCTGCCAGGGGGCGGAGTCGGGGCCGGGGCCGGGGTAGCGGTAGCGGGCGCCGATGTCGGTGGCCAGGACGGTGACGGTGCCGTCGCGGAAGGAGAGGACCAGCGGGGTGCTGTCGACCGAGAGGGAGAGCGGGAAGGAACTGCCCTCCTCGACGGAGAACTGGGCCGAGCAGAACCGTTCGGTGACGGCCTTGAAGTGGGCGACGGCCGGCCGGGGGCCGGTGGGGGTCAGCCGGGTGCGGTGCTCGGTGCAGACGATGTCCAGGCCCTCGATGCTGGGCAGCGGCGGCGGTTCGAAAGCGGGTGCGTAGCGGGTGCAACCCTCGGTCGGGCAGCGCCAGTTGCGTTGCAGGAGGTAGCCGAAGTCGGCGAAGGCGGGGCGCGGGGTGGCGGGGGGCTGCGGCTGCAGGCGGACGGTCCCGTCGGCTTCGGGGTGCGGGACGAGCCGGGTCACCCACAGGCTCAGCGGGTGTCCGGAGGGGAGGGGGACCGGCGAGATCACCGGGACGTCGAGGATCGTGGCGAGTTCGAGCAGGCGGTCGCCGTGCGGTTCGGCGGTCTCGATCAGGTCGTTGTCGATCCAGTCGCGGACGGCGGCCAGGTCCGGCCCGCGCAGCGCGTCCAGGACGGCCGGGTCGACGACCGCGTGCAGGCCGGTGGCCGGGTCCCCGCGGTGGGTGATCAGGGCCTGGAGGATCGCGTAGACCTGTTCCACCAGGTCGGCCGGGCCGGTGCGGATCAGTCCGAAGAGGTCGAGCAGCGCGTCGGCGGCGCCCGGAGCGGTGGTGAACGCGGCCTGGACGCGGTCGAGTTGGGTCGGGTGCGGGGTGGAGTGCGGGGCGCCGAGCCGGTCCAGTGCGGCGGTGGCCACGGCTGGCCACCAGCGGCTCCCGGAGGTCAGGGCGAGGTCCAGGGCGAGGCGGTAGGCGTCGGCGGCCCGGGCCCGGTCGGTGGGTTCGAGGCGCTGGCCGCCGTCGACGGCGTCGCAGATCAGCGACTCGTCGCGGCCGGGCCGGAGTTGGACCGCGCCCGGGGTCGGGGTGGCGAAGGGGTCGACCAGCAGGACGCGGACCCCGCTGCGGGTGAGGGCATGCAGGAACTCGTCGTCGTGGAACGGGACTCCGGCCGACGGCTGGCGGGAGGTGAGGACCAGCAGCAGGCGGGAGCCGCGCTCCGTCAGGTGCGCCAGGACGGCCTCCCGACCGAAGTGCCGGAGCCCCAGCTGTTCGCGGAGTTCCTCCCAGTTCTGCTCGGGGTCCCGGCCCTGGATGGTGACGAGGGTCGACTCGATGCCGTCGGTCAGCGGGCCGAGGCAGCGCAGGGCCGTGGGCAGCGGCAGCCGGGTGGTGTTGTAGAACTCGCGCGGGGCGGTGTCGTGCGGGTCGCCGGTGAGCCAGGACACCAACGCGTCCAGCAGGTGGGCGGGTTCGGGCCTCGGGGCCTCGGCGGGCCGGGCCTCGGGGGTGAAGAACGGCAGCAGGTCCTGGGTGGCGTCGGCCGGGACGAGGTCGCCGACGTGCAGGTGCTCCAGCAGGTCGGGTCCGGTGGCGGGCGGGGCGGCGGCGCCGGTGGCGAGTGCGGTGAGCCAGTCGGCCAGGCGCTGCGGGAAGTACGGGCCGGGGAGGGAGCCGCGGACCAGCAGGGTGAGAGCCGGGCTCCCCGGCGGCGGGGCGGAGGGGCCGGTGCGCAGCGGGTGCTGGTCGACGATCAGGAGCAGGCGGCCGAGGCGGCCGAAGGCGCGGCGGAACTCCTCCAGTGCGACGCGGCGGACCTGGCGGCGGCGGGTGGCGGAGAGGCCGTCGGGGAGCAGGAGTTCGGCCTGCTGGCCGAAGGCCGCCATGGAGTGGCCGGCCAGGTAGACCGTCACCAGGTCGTCGGGGCCGAGGTCGACCTGCTCCGCCCAGGCGCGCAGCAGGTCCACGGCGCTCCGGTCGCCGGTGCTCCGGTCGCTGGTCGGTCCGGTTGGTCCGGTCGGTCGGTCGCCGGGCAACTCGGCCTGCCGGTAACCGAGTCGGCCGAACGCGGTGGCGAGCCGGGCGGCGCCCGCGAACAGGCCGGTGGCGTCCGGCTCGCCCTCGCCGGGGACGGCGACGCCGACGACGGGGAGGAAGAAGCGGCGACCCGGCACCGTGGCGGGGACAGCGGGGGCGGCGGGGTCGGCGGGCGCGGCGGTGTGGGCCCAGGGGCGGGCGGCGGCGGGGAGGGTGAGCGGGCCGTCCGGGTCCGGGAAGACTGCGGTGAAACGGGAGTGCAGGGCGGCGGCGTGGGTGGCGAGGTGCTCGGAGACGGTGTCCACGACCTGCTGGGCCTCGTCGCGGCGCAGGGTGGCGAGCAGGCGCTCCCGGACGCCGGGGGCGAACTCGTAGGCGCGGCCCAGGGGTTCGGCGGACGGGTCGTCCGGGACGGCGTGCAGCAGGCCGCTGAAGACGATCTCGGCGAGGTCGGCGGGCGGGCTGTCCGGCAGCAGCGCGGACTGCACCAGCCGCATCACGCCGAAGTTCAGCGGCACGGCGGACAGCAGGGCGGCGAGCCGGAACACCCGGGGCTGGGACTGGGTCAGGAAGGAGTCGAAGTCGCCGGTGGGGAGCGGGAGTTGACCAGAGTCGAGGGATTCGTCCCACCCGAGCGGGTCGGACGGGTCGGACCGGTCGGACGGGTCGGGCAGGTCGGGCAGGTCGGAAGGCTTGGGGAGGCGGTCGGGGGTGAGCAGGACGGCGGGCGCGTCGTAGGCGGACGGTCCGGCGGTGGCGCGGGCCCACGGGGCGAGCCACTCGGGGGTGAGGCCGAGGACGGGGACGGCCAGGGTGCCGGGCGGCTGCGGCGGCGGGAGGAGCGCGTACGGGGCGAAGCGGGGGCTCGGGTCGGCGGGGGCGGCGGTGCGGAAGCGGCCGGGTTCGGGGGCCAACGCGGTCTGCGACCAGAGGTGTTCGGGGAGGGTCTGCAGGACGGCGGTCGGTCCGGCCTGGGCCCAGCGGCGCAGGGCGGCGCGCAGGCGGGGCCCGGCCCAGTCGGGGTGGACGCCGTCGGTCAGGACGAAGGTGGCGGTGCGTCCGGTCGGCGGCGCGGCGGTGTCGTCGTCCGGGGCGTCGGGGCCGGTGAGGCGGTGCAGCCGGACGTCCCGGAAGATCCCGGAATCGGCCAGCAGGGTGGACAGTTCGCGGGCCAGTGGCTCCCACAGCACCGCGCTGTCGCCGTGCGCGTCGACGATCAGCCGGGCGCCGAGCCAGCGGTCGACGGCGGGCACCAGGACCGGCCACCAGCGCGGGTCGCGGGCCAGGCGTTCGGCGGTGGCCTCCTCGTCCAGCGCGGTGCGGTCGGTGGACGGCACGCCGCGCTTCAACGGGCGCAGCGCGCGGGCGAGTTCGCGGCGGCGGGGGAGGACGCGGTCGGTGCCGACCCGGACCGGCGAGGCGGGCAGCGGCGGGGCGTCCGCGGCGGGGGCCGGGCCGGGCAGGTGCAGCGGGCGGCGGCGGGTGGGGTCCGAACTTCGCTGCGGGGGAAGGGCGTTGGGATCCCGGGCGGGGGCGGGGTGGTGGACTCCGGTCGGGCGGTGGAGTTTGACCGACGACCGGTCGGTCTCGGCGAGGCGGCGCGGCGTGCCGCCGCCCATCCGCTCGCGCAGCCAGAGCAGGTCGGCGAGTTCGCGTCCGGTCGGGGCGGGACCGTCCGCGCCGCTGAGGTCGGCGAGCAGCGCGGCCAGCCGGCGGACGGCGTCCCGCTGCGGTTCGGCGTTCTGCTGCGAGGCGGTGCTTCGCTGCGGGGCGGTGTCCTGGTGGGTGCCGGTGTCCTGTCGCGGGGCGGTGTCCTGGTGGGGGGTGGTGCCCCGGTGGGGTGGGGCGTCCCGTTCCGGGTCGGGGGCGCTGTTCACGGCCGGCCGGGCGCGGTGTCGTTGAGGTGCTGCATGACCAGGTCGAGCAGGCGTTCCCGGTCCGGGGCGGTGGAGCCGGTGGAGGGGGCCAACAGGTAGACAGCGTTCAGGAGTTGGTCGGTGGCCAGTTCGCCGGTCGCGGCCCGGGCGAGGAACGCCCCGACGGCGGCCTCGGCGGCCGCGCCCGCGCCCGGCAGGTGGGCCTCGACGATCGCCCGCAGCCGCTCGCCGTCCTGGTGCACCGACGGCAGGTGCAGCCGGATGCAGCGGCGCAGGAACGCGGGCGGGAACTCCCGTTCGCCGTTGCTGGTCAGGATCACGAACGGGAACGCCCGGCACTGCACCGCCCCGCGGGTCACCCGCACGGGCGCCCCGCCGTCGTGCGGGCGCACCGCGACGGTCGGCTGCTGGTCGGCGGCCCGGGTCAGCTCGGGGATCTCGAAACCGCCCTCCTCGAACACGTCGAGCAGGTCGTTGGGCAGGTCCAGGTCGCCCTTGTCGATCTCGTCGACCAGCAGCACCCGGGGCAGCGCGTACGGGGCGAGCGCGGTGCCGAGCGGGCCGAGGCTGACGTACCGCCCGAGGTCGGTGGCGGCGGCGGCCGCCCCGGCCGGGGCGTCGGACTGGTGGCGGGCCAGGCCGGCGTCCTCCAGCCGGCCCAGCGAGTCGTACCGGTACAGACCGTCGCGGAGCGTGGTGCGGCTGTTGACGGACCAGCGCAGCACCGGGCCCAGCCGCAGTTCGCGGGCCACCGCGTCGGCCAGGGTCGACTTGCCGACCCCCGGATCGCCGCTGACCAGCAGCGGACGGCGCAGGTACAGCGCGGTGTTGACGGCGTCGATGGTGCGCTCGTCGGCCCGGTACGCGGCCCGGTGGGGCAGGCGGCGGCGGCCGCCGCCGACCGCGTCGCGGTCCACGGTGGCCAGGGTGCCGTCCGGGCCGCCGTCGAACTCCCGCCAGGGCGGCGGGGGCGGCAGGTCGGCGATCCGGTCGTGGGGTTCGTCCACGCCCTGGTAGATGCGCCAGAGGGTCATCGCGGGAGTCCTTCCGTGGCGGGGGCCGGGGCGGGGATGGGGACCGGGGAGGGGGCGGCGGTCGGGGTGGGGA
>NZ_JOGH01000200.1:0-7095 GCF_000721345.1 Kitasatospora sp. NRRL B-11411
GAGGGGGGCGGTGATCGGGTCGGGGGCGGCGGGGTCGATGGCGGGGCCTCCCGGGGTCGGGCCGTGGGCGGCGGCGTCGCGGGGTCCAGGGACGGGGCGGCCGGGCCGTGGCGTCGCGGGCCCGGCAGCCGGTATCCGTACCCCGGTGGCGCCCGCCGCACCCGTGCCCGGGGCCGGCTCGGCGGCGCGGCGGGCGGCGCGCTGCTGCGCGGTGGGGTAGCGGCGGCCGATCCCGGCGGCGGCCCGGGCGGTGCCGGCGCCCTCGGGGGAGGGCTGGTGGGGCACCACCGGCAGCCCGGCCGCGCCGTCCACCCGGAGCGCGGGCGGGCCGGCCAGGGCGAGGGCGTCCAGCAGCCGGCGGCGGCGCTCCGCGGAGCCGGGCGGGAGCAGCCCGGCGAGCGCCTCGGCGCTGCCCGGGCCGGGCGGGGCGAGGACGGCGTCGACCTGCTGCGGGCGGGCCGCGGCGGGGGCGGCGGCGTACGGGAGCAGGCGGGCGCCGAGGGCGATCCGCGGGCCGGCGGCGCGCAGCGGGCGGGCGTCGGCGGCCAGCACCAGCAGCGAGCGGCCGACCGGCTCGACCAGCGGGTAGGCCCACCACAGGACGTCGCGCAGCCGCTCCTCGCGGTCGTGCGCGGCCATCGGGCCGGCCCACGGGCCGTCCAGGGTGAGGTCGTCGAGGGTGTCGAAGGCGTCGCAGCGGTGGGCCGGGCCGGAGCCGTCCGGGCGGGGCTCGACGGCGGGCAGCAGGCCGTGCGCGGTGCGGCCGAGGACGGCCTCGGCGCGGTGGCCGAACAGCTCCTCAGCGGTGCGGTTCCACAGCGCGATCCGGCCGTCGGGGTCGACCAGCACGGCGGCGACCCGGAGCAGGGCGGCCACTCCGGCCGGGGGTGTGGGATCGGGCTGGTCCACCATGGGTATCGGTCTGCCCCTTTGTTGTGCTTGCTGCTCCTCCTGGCCGGTGCGCGCGTCCTTGCGTGCGCCCTCCAATGAAGCACGGGGACACCGGGGGCAGGTAGCCAATCGGGCAGATTCGTCCGTATCAGTTGCGTGTCGCCCGCCGGGCGCCCCCGGCGTGCCCCGCCGTCACCCGGACGGCGGTGTGCCGGGCCCCGGTAGGGTGGCCAGGGTGAGCGTACCGAGCGTCGAGGTGTGGGCGGACCCGGAGCGGCAGGACCTGGAGGAGCGGGTCGCGGCGGCCGAGCTGGCCTGGCTGACCCTGGACGTCGACGTGGCCACCCTGCGGGTGGAGATCGACAACTTCGCGCTGGCCCACCACCAGCTGCTCGGCCCGCTGTACGCCGAGCTGGACGAGCTGGACGCGCTGATCGCCGAGTCGGTGGCGGCGCTCAGCGGCGACCCGGAGGACCTGCAGCGGGCCCGGGAGGCCCGCGAGCGGGTCGAGCCGCCGCAGGAGCGCGGCCCGCGCGAGGGCGAGCCGGAGGCCCGCCGGGTGCGGCCGGACCGGGACGCCCAGCGGGTCTACCGCGAGCTGGCCCGCCGCGCCCACCCCGACCTGACCACCGACCCGGCCGAGCAGGAGCGCCGCTCGGCGTTCATCGCCCGGGTCAACGAGGCGTACGCGCTGGCCGACACCGAGGGGCTGGAGCAGCTGGCCGAGGAGTGGTCCTCCTCGCCGGACTCGGCGCCCGCCGCCGACTCCCCCGACCGGCTGGGCTGGCTGCGCCAGCGCCTGGAGTGGCTGACCGGCCGGATCACCGCGCTGGCCGTGGAGCGGGTCCGGCTGGAGCGCACCCCGATGGGCGAGCTGCTGCTGCTGCGCCCCGAGGAGCCGGAGCGGCTGCTGGAGGACCTCGCCGAGCAGCTGCTGGCCACCGCCGCGGACCGGCAGGCGCGGCTGGCCGCGCTGCTGCCGGACAATGGCGGGAACGAACCGTCCCACGCACCCCAGGAGACTCCCCCGATGTTCGCTCAGCTGCCCACCGCCGACGCCGCCTCGGTGCCCGCCGACGCCGCCCTGCTCGACGTCCGCGAGCAGGACGAGTGGGACGCCGGGCACGTGGAGGGCGCGCTGCACATCCCGATCGGCCAGGTGGTGGCCCGGCTCGACGAGCTGCCCGAGGGCCGGCTGTACGTGCTGTGCCGGGTCGGCGGGCGCTCCGCGCAGGTGGTGCAGTACCTGGTCGCGGGCGGCCGGGACGCGGTCAACGTGGACGGCGGGATGTTCGCCTGGGAGGCCGCGGGCCGCCCGATGGTGAGCGGCGGCGGGCAGGAGCCGTTCGTCCTGTAGGGCGGGCGCAAGGGCCCCGGCCCCTGTTCGAACGCGTGGTCGGTGCGGCAGGATGTCGGCCGTGCGCGTCTGGTCCAAGCCCGCCCGGGTGGTGCTGGTGGTCGCCGGGGTGGGGCTGGGAGCCTGCGTCCTGGCGTTCCTCGGCGCGCTCTTCCTGGCGGTGGCGCCCGCGAACTCGGTGTCCAAGGAGTACCGCTCCCAGCTGGACGCGGTGGTCTACCCGGAGTTCGAGCAGAACTGGAAGCTGTTCGCGCCGGACCCGCTGCAGCGCAACGTCGCGGTGGACGCCCGGGTGCAGACCATCGGCGCCGACGGGCGGGTGGCCACCGGCGAGTGGCGCGCTCTGACCGCCGAGGACTGGGCGGCGATCCGGCACGACCCGGCGCCCAGCCACCTGGACCAGAACCTGCTGCGCCGGGCCTGGGACTTCTACGAGTCCACCCACGGCGACGGCGACGGGCGGGCGGCGGCCGGCAGCCGCGGGCAGCTGGCCGAGCAGTACCTGGAGCGGATCGCCCTGCAGCGGATCGGCCCCGGCGGCGACCGGGTGATCCAGGTCCAGCTGCGGGCCACCGTCACCGCGGTGGCCCCGCCGCGCTGGAGCGGCGAGCAGGTCGACACCGCGCCGCACGTCCGGGAGCTGCCCTGGTGGCCGGTGCAGCCCGAGGACCGGCGGGGCCTGTCGTGACGTCCGCCGCCTCCGCCGTCCGGGCCGCGCTGCCGCGCCTGCTGACCACCCTCGCCCCCTACCAGGCCGCCGTGGTGCGGATCGGCACCGCCGGCACCTGGGGCGCGTACCTGCTGCGCGAGTGGCCGAACCGGCGGGTGCTGTACGGGGACCGGTCGGCCTGGTCGGCGGAGCTGAACGGCCGGCTGCTGTCCGAGACCCACGCCTTCACCGCGCTGTCCTGGAGCGACGGCCGCTGGTGGTTCGAGGCGGTGTACCTGCTGGCGCTGCTGTCGGCGGGCGCCATGGCGCTGGGCTGGCGGACCCGGGCGTCCGCGGTGCTGTTCGCGCTGACCGTGCTGTCGCTGCAGAACCGCAACGTGTTCCTCGGCGACGGCGGCGACAACCTGGTCCACCTGATGGCGATCTACCTGGTGTTCACCCGCTGCGGGACGGTCTGGTCGCTGGACGCCCGCCGCCGGGCCCGCCGGCCGGGCCGGCACCCGTCGGAGTGGGGCGAGCCGCGGGCGCTGGCCGACGCGCTGGCCGCGATGCTGCACAACTGCGCGATGCTGGTGATCGCGGTCCAGGTGGTGCTGGTGTACGCCACGGCCGGCTGGTACAAGGTGCAGGGCGCCCGCTGGCAGGACGGCACCGCCGTCTTCTACCCGCTGAAGCTGGAGTACTTCACGCCCTGGCCGGAGCTGTCCGGGCTGCTCGGCGGCAGCCTGCTGGTCACCTTCGTGCTGACCTACGGCACCGTGGTCATGCAGGTCGGCTTCCCGTTCTCGCTGGCCGCGCGGCGGCTGAAGAACGTGCTGCTGGCGGTGATGGTGTGCGAGCACCTGGCGATCGCGGTGCTGCTCGGGCTGCCGTTCTTCTCGCTGGCGATGGTCTCCGCGGACGCGGTGTTCCTGCCGACCGCGTTCCTGGTGGGGGCGCAGGAGCGGCTGGCCGAGCGGTGGGCGCGGAGCACGGCCGGCCGGCGGGAGCGGCGGGAGCGGGAGCCGGTCGGCGAGCCGGTGGGCGGGTCGGCGGACGGTCCGGACGACTGACCGGGCCGCCGGGCGAAAAGTCGATAAGCTCGCGGTATGTCCTGGTTCACGGCCCTGCGCGACACCGCGCGGGCCGGGCTGACGGTGGACCGCTCGCTGACCAACCCCCGGCGCGCGCTGCGCGGGGCGGTCGCCGCGGCGCTGGTGGTCTTCCCCGCGCTGTTCCTGTACGGGCCCGCGCAGGCCACCTCGGCCGCGATGGGCGCGTTCATCGCGGGCACCGCGACCTTCCAGCGCTCGTTCCGCCCGCGCGCCTCGCTGGCCCTGGTGGCCGCGGCCGGGCTCGGCCTGTCGACCTTCCTGGGCTACGTCGCGGTCGGCATCCCCGGCGCGTTCCCGGTGCTGCTCGCGCTGTGGGCGTTCGGGGCCGGGCTGGCCTGGGCGATCGGGCCGACCGCGGGCGTGGTCGCCGCCAACACCCTGGCCGTGATGATGGTGGTGGTGCAGCTGCCGGTGTCGGTGCCCACCGCGGTCGAGCACGGGCTGCTCTGCTCGGTCGGCGGCGCCGTCCAGGCCCTGGTGGTCACCGTCTGGCCGATCGACAGCTGGCGGGCCCAGCGCGACGCGCTCGCCGACATCTACGCCGGGCTCGGCGACTACGCCCGCCGACTGCGGCACGACCCGGTGGCGCAGGTCGACCCGGAGCCGTTCATCGTCGGCCGGCAGGCCGCCGCGCTGACCGCCTGGCAGGCCAAGCGCCGCCCGCCCGAGCTGCGCGGCCTGCGCACCATCGCCGAGCGGATCCGCCCCGCGCTGGCCGCGCTGGCCGACCCGCGGGTGGGCGCCGCCGAGGAGGGCGCCGAACGGGACCGGGCCCGCGAGGTGCTGTCCGCCGCCGCCGAGGTGCTGGACGCGCTGGCTCGGGCGATCCGCAGCGGCGACCCCGTCCGGCTGCCCAAGGACACCCCCGGCCTGGCGCTGGCCCGCCCGGGCAGCGGCAGCGGCGAGGACCGGCTGCGCGGCGCGGCCCGCCGCTCCGCCCGCCGGCTCTCCGGCCTGCTGGGCCGGGCCGCCGACCGCCTCGACCGGCAGGACCGCACCACCGTGCAGTCCCGCACCGCGCCCACCACCGGCCTGCGCCGCCCGCCGCTGGTCAAGCTGGTGCCCGCCGCGCTGGCCACCGTCGGGCGGCAGCTGCACCGGCACTCGGCGATCTTCCACCACGCGGCGCGGATGGCCCTGGTGGTCACCTCCGCCTACCTGGCGTCCCGGCTGCTGCGGATCGAGCACGGCTACTGGGCGCCGATGACCTCGGCGATGGTGATGCGCCCCGACTTCGCGCAGACCTTCAGCCGGGGCGTGGCCCGGGTGGCGGGCACCGCGGCCGGGGTGCTGGTGTCCACCGCGGTGGTGCAGCTGTTCGACCCCGGGGACTGGGTGCTGGCCGTCCTGGCGGTGAGCTGCATGGGCCTGGCCTACCTGACCATGCGCACCGGGTACGCGGTGATGACGGTGGCGATCTCCTCGTACGTGGTGTTCCTGCTCGGCCTGCAGCCCGGCGACCCGGTGCGGCTGGCCGTGGACCGGGTGTCGATGACGCTGCTGGGCGGTTTCGTCGCGCTCGCCGCGTACGCGCTGTTCCCGACCTGGCAGACCGCCCGGCTGCCGGAGCGCCTCGCCGAGTGGCTGGCCTCGGCCGGGCGGTACGCGGCGGCGGTGTTCGGCGCGTACGGGGACCCGGCGGGCGGGCACGCCGAGAAGGACGTCCGGCCGGCGCTGCTGGACGTCCGGGAGGCGCGCAGCGAGATGCTGGCGGCGCTGGACCGGGCCGAGGTGGAGCCGGTGCGGCACGACGAGCAGGTGCGGGAGCTGACCCGCAAGCAGTTCGACAAGGCCCGCTCGGCGGTCGGCATGCTGGACCGCTGCACCGTCCTGCTGGAGGCCCACCTGCCGCCCGAGGACGCCCCGCCGGTGCCCGGCGCGGCCGCGTTCGGCGAGGAGCTGCGGGACGCCACCGCGCTGGCCGCCGCGGCGGTCCTGCTCGGCCAGGACGTCGACTTCGCGCTGCTCCGCGACGCCCACCGGACCTGGGACCACCAGCTCGCCGCGCTGCCCCGGGACGACCGGATCGACGTCACCCGGGCCGGTGCCCGGCTGGTCATGCAGGCCCTCACCGAGCTGGAGCGCGCGGTGCGGACGCGGCCGCAGCCGGCCCGTCCGGAGCCCGTACCGTTGGGGGTGTGAGCGACACCTCGGCGCCCCAGCTGGGCGAGCAGTACGACGACCTGGGCGACGACCGCGAGATCGGCGTCGGCCCGCACCCCGGGCCGTGGCCGGACGACCCCCGGCTGGACCCGGAACTGCTGGCCGCGGGGGACCGCCGCAACGTGGTCGACGCCTACCGCTACTGGCGGCACGAGGCGATCGTCGCCGACCTGGACACCCGGCGGCACGGCTTCCACGTCGCGGTGGAGAACTGGCAGCACGACTTCAACATCGGCTCGGTGGTGCGCACCGCGAACGCCTTCCTGGCCGGCGAGGTGCACATCGTCGGCCGGCGGCGCTGGAACCGGCGCGGCGCGATGGTCACCGACCGGTACCAGCACGTGCGCCACCACGGGTCGGTGGCCTCGCTGGCCGCGTACGCCGCCGAGCGCGGGCTGCCGGTGATCGGCATCGACAACCTGCCGGGCGCGGTGCCGCTGGAGACCTTCCGGCTGCCGGAGCGCTGCGTGCTGCTGTTCGGGCAGGAGGGGCCGGGGCTGACGCCCGAGGCGTGGGAGCACGCGGCGGCGGTCTGCTCGATCGCGCAGTTCGGGTCGACCCGGTCGATCAACGCGGGGGCGGCGGCGGCGATCGCCATGCACGCGTGGGTGCGGGAGCACGCTGCGGGGTGAGGAGGGTCCGGGGCGTGCTCCCGGGCGGGGGTCAGGTGAAGAGCAGGCGCCAGGTGTGGGGGCCCGGGTAGCCGTCGGCTTCGGAGCCGGTCCAGCCCTGGGCGCGCTGGAAGGCCTGGACGTTGAGGCGGTCGGCCTCGCCCCAGTCCCGGCTGGGGCCCTCCCGGTAGGCGGCGGCGAAGCCCTTGCGGACGAGTTGCCGCCCGAGCAGCAGGACGTCGTCGTTGACCCGGCCGGGGCCGAAGCGGTCGGCGCCGGGGAAGGGCGGCGGGGAGGCCGGGGTGGTGG
>NZ_JOGH01000201.1:0-7071 GCF_000721345.1 Kitasatospora sp. NRRL B-11411
CGAGAGCTACCTCGCTGGCCTCCGCCTTCGCGGCGCGATGATCTGGCTCAAAGACCTCACCAAGCCCGCCCCTTGATCACGACCGAATACGCTCCCTAGCGGTCCACGGGAGGCAGGGCGGCGGCGCGCAGGTCCAGGCCGTATCGCTCGAAGCGGGTGCCGTCCTCGCCGTGCGCGGGCCCGCTGCGGGTGAACCCCGCCCGCAGGGCGACCGCGGCGGAGGCCGGGTTCTCCGGCTCGACCTGGATGACGGCTTCCGTCCCGCCCTCGCCCGCCGCGTACCGGGACGCCAGCAGAACCGCCCGGGTGGCCAGGCCGCGCCCCCGCCAGGGCGGGTAGAGCCCGTAGGCGACGTTCACCTGCCCGGGCGCCAGTCCCGCACCGGCGAACCGCAGGTCGACCGTGCCCGCGAGCACCTCCTCGGCGCCCGCCCGGATGCCGAACGCACGCAGCGGCCCGGCGGTGTCCCACTGCTCCCGGCAGTGCCGGACGTACGCTTCGACACCCTCCCGCGTACCGGGACCTCCGTTGAGCCAGCGGACGAGCAGCTCGTCCTCCCCCGCGAGGTGCGCCCGCACGTCGTCCGGGCGCAGCGGGGACAGGGTGACGACCCCGTCGGACAGCCTCACTTCACGCATCCCGCGATTCTCGACGCCGGAACCGCACAGCACCACCGGATTCTGTGCGGCGCCCCTCAGCCGAGGACGAGTTCGCGCTCGACGGAGGACCCGTCGCCCGGGACGGGGACGGAGCGGCCGCTGCGGGTGAAGCCGATCTTCCGGTAGAAGGCCTCGGCCCGCTGGTTGTCCTGGTGCACGTAGAGGCGGACGCGGGAGACCTTCGGCTCGTCGAGCTCGTGGGCGAACGCGATCGCCGCGTCGAACAGGGCCCGGGCCAGGCCGGTGCCGCGCTGCTCGGGGCGGACGAACACGCCCACCAGGTGGGCCTGGTCGACGTCGGTCGGGGCGCCGAGGGCGTCCGCGTGGCCGGCCCGCTCGATCAGCACCGTCACCGATCCGTCCCAGCCGCCGTCCGCCCGCTCGGCGACGAACTGCTGCGCGACCGTCTCGCCGCGGGAGCCGGCCGCCCGCTCCTGCCGGTGCTCGTCCGGCCTGGCGGCGGCGTTGTCGTACGTGTCCAGGAAGGCGATCCCCGCCACCGGGTCCCGCAGGGCCGCCAGCCGCAGTTCCTTGACCTGTCGCCAGTCCTCGCCGGTCACGGCTCGTATCACGTGGTCCATGGACGGATCATGGGCGGGCCCGGGGGCCTGGGCAAGCGGTTTTCGGGCGGCCGCGCAATCCGCTCGCCCCGGCCCGGGCCCGTCCGGGAGGATGGCGGCTCCTGGCACCGGAACGGGAGGCTCCGTGCGCACCCCCTCCTACTACTTCGACCTGGCCGGGACCTCGCGGGACCCCGCGGTCCTGCGCGAACTGGCCGGATCGGAGTACCCGTTCGTCCGGCAGGCGGTGGCGGCCAATCCGTGCACGCGGGCCGACGCGCTGTTCGCCCTCGCCGCCCGCTGCCGCGACGCCCCGGCCGAGCACGGCCCGTGGAACGCCAACGCCCTGCTCCTCCTGCTGGCCGAACATCCGGCGGCGGACCGCCCCACCCTGCTGGCCGTCCTGAACGCCACCGCCGCCCGCCTCACCGCCGCCGCCCGCCCGTACGCCGCCGTACTGGCCCTGGCGGGACGCCCGGAGCTGCGACCGGCAGAACTGCTCCCCCTCGGCCGCCTCCCCGGCGCCTCCGCCCGCCTGCGCGGCGGCCTGCACCGGACGCTGGCCGGCCGGGCGGACGGAGACTGACCGGGGGCCCGGGGCCGGTCTGGGGGCTCGGGGCCGGTCCGGGGAGGGCCGGTCAGGGGCGGCCGTGGAGCAGGACGGGGAGTTCGCGCGGGCCGTTGGAGATGAAGGACTCGACCGGGCGCAGTTCGTCGGCGGGGACGGCGAGGGCGAGGTCGGGGAAGCGGTCGAAGAGGGCGGCGAGGGCGATCCGGGATTCGAGGCGGGCGAGTTCGGCGCCGAGGCAGTAGTGGATGCCGTGGCCGAAGGAGAGGTGGTCGCGGCGGGTGGCCCGGGTGTGGTCGTACTCGGCGGCGTCGGCGCCGTGCAGGTCGGTGTCGCGGCCGGTGGCGAGGAAGTTGACGACCAGCAGGTCGCCGCGGGCGAAGGTGAGGCCGGTGGCCTCGTCGTGGATGTCCTCGACGGCGAAGCGCGGGAGGATGTTGGCGACCGGCGGCTGGTGGCGCAGGGTCTCCTCGACGGCGTCGGTCCAGCGCTCCGGGTCGGTGCGGACCCGGTCGAGCTGGTCGGGGTGGGTGAGGAGCTGGACGACGGCGCTGCCGAGCAGGTTGACGGTGGTCTCGTGGCCGGCGCCGATGAGCAGCAGCAGGCTGTCGAGGAGTTCGCGTTCCTCGAGGGTGGTGCCGGTCTCCTCGTCGCGGGCCTGGATCAGGGCGCTGGTGACGTCCTCGCCGGGGTTCTTGCGCTTGGCCTCGACCAGCAGGGCGAGTTGGACGTAGACGGCCTCGCCGTTGCGGACGGACTCCTCGGGGCCGGTGCCGGTCTCGAAGAGCCGGCCGACCGTGGAGCGGAACGCGTCGTGCATCTCGTCGGGCACGCCGAGCAGGGTGTTGACCACCATCAGCGGGAGCACCCAGGTGAATTCGGCGCGCAGGTCGACGGTGCGGCCGGGCGGGTGGGCGGCGAGGCGGTCGAGCAGGTCGGCGGCGATCCGTTCGATCCGGGGGGCGAGGGCGCGGATCCGGCGGGCGGTGAAGGCGGGGCCGATCAGGCGGCGCAGCCGGCCGTGCTCGTCGCCGTAGGCGGTGAGGGCGTTGCGGACGTCGGTCCACATCCGCAGCTGCCAGTCGGCGGGTATCTCGCCGGCCAGGTCGGCGGTCCAGTGCCGGTGGGCGTCCTTGGAGACCCGGGGGTCGGTGAGCAGGCGCTTGATCAGGGCGGGGTCGGTGACGGACCAGGCGGGGACGCCGCCGGGGAGTTCGATGGGCGCGGCCGGGCCGGTGGCGCGCAGGGCGGCGGTCTCGCCGTGCAGGTCGGTGCCGACCGGGTCGAGTCGGTACGGGCAGCGCTGAGTGTCCATCAGGTGGCCTCTCCGGTACAGGGGTTGCTCCTCGGTGCACCGGCCGGACCGCCCTGTGCGGACGGCCCGGCCGGATGATCGTTTCGGACTGTACCTGTCACCCTGCGCCGCCGTACCCGGTTTTCCGACGCGCCCGCCCCGCCCCCGGCCCGCCCCGCCGGCCTTGAGCCGACCTCGGCCCGGACTCGGCCCGGACTCGGCCCGACCTGGCACCCGCCTCGGGCGCGTGTCGGGTCCACCTGAAGGCCCGTCCGAAGACCTGCCCGAGGGACCGCCTGAAGGCCCGCCCGAAGACCCGACTGGAACCGGTCCGTCCGGCCCCGCGCGTCAGTACCGGACGACCCGGGTCTCCCCCGCGGGCACCGCGAGCACGTCCCGGACGTCCGCCCCGGTGAGGAGTTCGGTGCCGGGCCCGGCCAGCGGGAGGTCCGCGGCGGCGGGGCCGTGGTTGACGGCGAAGAGGTACCGGCCGTGCTCGCCGACCCGTTCGACCACCTCGAGGTCGTGCGGGAGCCGGCGTTCGGGCAGGCCGGCCTCGGCGGCGGCGGCGCGCAGCACCCGGGCCAGTCCGTCGTCGTCGAGGCGGGCGGAGACGTACCAGGCCCGGCCCGAGCCGAGGGCGTGCCGGGTGACGGCGGGTCCTCCGGCGGTGGGGCCGTCGGCGTAGTGCCAGAGCGTCTCGGCGCCTTCGGGCAGCACGAACTCGGTCCACGCCTCGGCCCGCAGCGGCGGCTGCCCGTCGCCCTCCAGCCGGACGGCGGCGCCGGCCCGCAGCGGGGCGAACTCCTCGACGGTGAGGCCGAGGACCTCGCGCAGCGCGCCGGGGTGCGGGCCGGGGTGGACGGTGTCGTGCTCGTCGACGATGCCGGAGAAGCAGGAGACGACCAGGGTGCCGCCGTTCTCGACGTACTGGCGCAGGTTGCGGCCGGCGGCCTCGGTGGTGAGGTAGAGGGCGGGGGCGACGACCAGCGGGTAGCGGCTCAACTCGGCTTCGGGGTGGGCGAAGTCGACGGTGAGGTGGGCGTCCCAGCTCGCGGTGTACCAGGCTTCGGCGCGTTCGCGGGCGTCGAGGTCGACGCTGGGGCGCCACTCGAGGCGCTGGGCCCACCAGGACTCCCAGTCCCAGAGCATCGCGGCGTCGGCCTGCACCAGGCTGTCGCGGATCTCCGCGAGCTTGCCCAACTCCTGTCCGAGCGCGACGACTTCGCGCCAGATCCGGCTGTTGGTGCCGGCGTGCGGGAGCATCGCGGAGTGGAACTTCTCGGCGCCGGAGCGGGAGGCCCGCCACTGGAAGAACATCGCGCCCTCGGAGCCGCGGGCGACGTGCGCGAGGCTGTTGCGGGCGAGTTCGCCGGGGCGCTTGACGAGGTTGCGGGGCTGCCAGTTGACGGCGCCGGTGGAGTGTTCGAGCAGCAGCCAGGGGCGGCCGCCGGCGACCGAGCGGGTGAGGTCGGCGGCCATGGCGAGGTTGATCTGGCTGCGCGGGTCCTCGGCGACCAGGTAGTGGTCGTTGGCGACCAGGTCGACCTCGCGGCCCCAGGCCCAGTAGTCCATGGACTGGCACTGGCTGAGCGCGGTCATGAAGTTGGTGGTGACCGGGATGCCGGGGGCGAGGCGGTGCAGCAGGTCGCGTTCGCGCTTGAAGTTGGCGAGGACCGCGTCGTTGGTGAACCGGGCGTAGTCGAGCTGCTGGGCGGGGTTGCCCGCGGTGGGGGTGAGCCGGGGCGGCTGGACGTCGTCCCAGCGGGTGTAGCGCTGGCCCCAGAACGCGGTGCCCCAGGCGGAGTTGAGCTCCTTGAGGGTGCCGTAGCGCTCGCCCAGCCAGCGCCGGAAGTGGGCGGCGGACTCGTCGCAGTAGCAGTCGCTGACCGGGACGCCGTACTCGTTGTGGACGTGCCACAGGGCGACGGCGGGGTGGGTGCCGTAGCGGCGGGCGAGCTGTTCGGTGATGGCGGCGGCGGCGTGCTGGTAGGCGGGCGAGCTGTGGCAGATCGCGCCGCGGGAGCCGAACGCGTAGCGGGTGCCCTCGCGGGTGACGGGGAGCGCCTCGGGGTGGTCGCGGTAGAACCAGGCGGGCGGGACGACGGTGGGGGTGGCCAGGTCGGCCCGGATGCCGTGGGCGTGCAGCAGGTCGAGCAGGCGGTCGAGCCAGCCGAACTCGTACTGGCCGCGCTCGGGTTCGAGCAGGGCCCAGGAGAAGATCCCGACGCTCACCATGGTGACCCCGGCTTCGCGCATCAGCCGGACGTCCTCGGCCCAGACCTCCTCGGGCCACTGCTCGGGGTTGTAGTCGCCGCCGTAGGCGAGCGGGTCGAGTCCGAGCGGGCGGGGGTACCGCGGGTGATCCATGGGAGGCTCCATCGCGAAGAACTGTGAACGTGCACACCCTAACCGGTCCCGGGTGTCGCTTTGTCTCGCCCAGATAACCGTACGACCTCAGGGATTGACAAGTGTCTCCCGGGTTTCCGTACTGTGAACGTGCACAACAGCGGACCGGGCCTCTCACCGGCCGCTTCGTCGCAGGCACCGCTCCCCCGGGCGGGCCGCCGCGCACCCCCTCGCCCGGCGGCCGACGCCCGGCCCCTCACTCGACATTCCGTGATCCCCGGGAGGATCCATGCACCGTCGCCTCGCCCTCGCCGCGGCCGCCGCCCTGTGCGGCACGCTCGTGCTGTCCGCGTGCTCGTCCGACGGCGGTTCCGGTGGTGCCGGCGGCTCCGCCGGGGCGGCCTCCGGTCCGGTGAAGCTGACCTTCTGGTCCTGGGCGCCGAACATGGACAAGGTCGCCGAGGTCTGGAACCAGGCGCACCCGGACATCCAGGTCAGCGTGCTCAAGCAGGCCGGCGGCGACGACCTGGTCACCAAGACCATCACCGCCGCGAAGGCCGGCAACGCCCCGGACCTGATCCAGGCCGAGTACCAGGCGCTGCCGACGCTGGTCTCCAACGACGTGCTGGCCGACATCGCCAAGCAGGCGGGCGGCGCGAAGGCGCAGTTCGCGGACGGCGTGTGGAAGCAGGTCACGCTCGGCTCGGACGCGGTGTACGCGGTCCCCGAGGACACCGCGCCGCTGGCCTTCTACTACCGGCAGGACCTGTTCGAGCAGTACGGCCTGAAGGTCCCCACCACCTGGGACGAGTTCGCCGCCACCGCCCGCGCGCTGAAGCAGAAGGCCCCGGACAAGGCGCTGACCACCTTCTCCGCCAACGACCCGGGCCTGTTCGCGGGCCTGGCCCAGCAGGCCGGCGCGAAGTGGTGGACCGTCGCGGGCGAGAGCTGGAAGGTGGCGATCGACGACGCCGCCACCAAGAAGGTCGCCGACTTCTGGTCCGGCCTGGTCAAGGACGGCTCGGTCGACAACCAGCCGATGTACACCCCGGCCTGGAGCAAGGCGCTCAACGACGGCACCCAGATCGGCTGGGTCTCGGCGGTGTGGGCGCCGGGCGTGCTGACCAGCTCGGCGCCGGACACCAAGGGCAAGTGGGCGGTGGCCCCGCTGCCGCAGTGGGAGGCGGGCGCCTCGGTGACGGGCAGCTGGGGCGGCTCGGCCACCGGCGTGACCACCGGCGCCGTGAAGTCCGGGCACGCCGACGCGGCCGCCAAGTTCGCCACCTGGCTGAACACCGACCCGCAGGCGCTGGCCGCGCTGGTGCAGCAGGTCAACATCTACCCGGCGGCGACCTCGGCCCAGACCGGCAGCCTGCTGTCGGCCGCGCCGGAGTTCTTCCCGAACCAGCCGGACTTCTACGCCAAGGCCGCGGAGATCGCCAAGGGCACCGCCCCGGCCGCCTGGGGCCCGAACGTGAACGTGGCGTACTCGGCGTTCAAGGACGCCTTCGGCAAGGCGGCGCAGGACAAGGGCGACTTCGGCGCGGCGCTGTCGACGATGCAGCAGTCCACCGTCGAGGACCTGAAGAAGAACGGCTTCAAGGTCGGCTGACCCCCGCCCCGCCCCGGGCCCCCGGGCCC
>NZ_JOGH01000202.1:0-7069 GCF_000721345.1 Kitasatospora sp. NRRL B-11411
CCCCGCCACCGCCCGCCCACTCACCTCCCTCCCCCCACGCTTGCCCGTCCACCTTTCCCCCTCCCCCTCACCGCCCCGAGCGGGCGAAGTTCCGCACGGCGAGCGGCGCGGCGAGCGCGATCAGCAGAACGCACCAGCCGAGCGCGGCGGCCAGCGGGTGCTGCGCGGGCCAGCCGCCGCCGGGCGCGGACGGGTTGCCGAACAGTTGCCGCCCGGCCTCGGCCACGGCGCTGACCGGGTTCCACTCGGCGAGCGCGGCCAGCCAGCCGGGCATCCCGCCGGTGGGCACGAAGGCGCTGGTGAGCATGCCGAACGGGATGGTCAGGGCGCCGAGTTGGCCGGCCGTCTCCTCCTTGCCGACGGCCAGGCCGAGCGCGGTGCCGACCCAGCCGCAGGCGAACCGGAACAGCAGCAGCAGGCCGAACGCACCGAGCGCCGGGCCGAGGCCGTGCCGGATCCGCCAGCCGGCCGCCAGGCCGACCAGCGCGGTCGGCACCAGGACGGCGGCGGCGACCAGCAGGTCGGCCAGCGCCTGGCCGGTGAGCAGGCCGAGCCGGGAGACCGACATCGAGCGCAGCCGGTCGGTGACGCCCCGTCCGGCGTCCCGGGCACCGCCGACCATCGCGGGCATGACGGCGTTCAGCGCGACCAGTGCGAACAGTCCGGGCATCAGGAACTCCCGGTAGGCGCCGCCCCCGGGCACCTCGATCGCGCTGCCGAACACGTAGCCGAACACCCCGACCATGGCGACCGGCACCAGCAGCGAGGAGAGCAGCAGCCCGGGCGAGTGCCGGTAGACCAGCAGGGTCCGGCGGGCCGAGGCGGCGGCGTCCACCGGCATCGTCATCACACTCATGCCGCGCTCCCCAACTCCGGAACGTCCAGCCCCGGAACGTCCAGCCCCGGGACGGCGCCCGCAGCAGCGCCGGCAACCCCGCCCCCGCCGGTCAGCGCGAGGAAGGCGTCGTCCAGCGACGGAGTGCGCAGCGCGACGTCCGAGGCGGTGACACCCGCCGCGTCCAACTCCCGTACCAGTTGCGGCAGGGCGAGCGGCCGGGCCGGGTCGGAGACGGCGCTCAGCCGGCCGCGCGCGGGGTCGACGGCGGGGTGGCCGCCGGTGAGTGCGGCCAGTACGGCGCGGGCCCGTTCCAGGTCGGCGTCCTCGGGGAGGGCGACTTCGACCAGGGTGCCGATCGCGGCCTTCAGCCGGGCGGGGGTGTCGTCGGCGACGGTCCGGCCCCGGTCCAGCACGGTGACCCGATCGGCCAGCCGGTCGGCCTCGTCGAGGTACTGGGTGGTGAGCAGCACGGTGGTGCCCTGCTCAGCCAACTCCCGTACGGCGGACCAGATCTCGCGTCGGCTGCGGGGGTCGAGTCCGGTGGTCGGCTCGTCCAGGAACAGCACGCGGGGGCGGGCGATCAGGCTCGCCACCAGGTCGAGCCGGCGGCGCATGCCGCCGGAGTAGCCGCGCACCAGGCGGTCGGCGGCGTCGGTGAGCCGGTGGCGCTCCAGCAGTTCCGCGGCCCGCTCCCGGGCCTTCGCCGCGCCCAAGTGGTGCAGCTTGCCGAGCAGTTCGAGGTTCTCCCGGCCGGTGATGCCCTCCTCCACGGCGGCGTACTGCCCGGCCAGCCCGATCCGCCGCCGCACCGCGGCCGCGTCCGCCACCACGTCGTACCCGCACACCCGCGCCACCCCCCGGTCCGGACGCACCAGCGTGGCGAGCACCCGCACCAGGGTGCTCTTCCCCGCCCCGTTGGGGCCGAGCAGGCCGCACACCGCCCCTTCCGGGACGTCGAGTTCGAGTCCGTCGAGCGCCACGGTGGCGCCGAACCGCTTGGACAGGCCGCGTACGGCAATGACCGGGTCGCTCATGGCAGGCCCTTTCCGAGTACATCGTACGTAGTACCGCCACCATACTAGGTACGCCGTACGTAGAAAAGCGCGACCGAGAAGCCCCGCACACCCGGAACGCCCAGCACGCCCGGAACCCCCCGCACACCCCGCACGCCCCGAGCCGCCCTCCCCTGCAGCGCCTAGACTGGCCCCCGAGGTGATCAAGCGAAATGTCGTCCGGCGAGGAACCCGAGCTGATCTGGCTGCGCCCGGAGTACTCCGGCCGCGGGCCGAGGCCGGCGCACAGCCGGACGTCGATCGCGCGGGCCGCGCTCGGCCTCGCCGACCGCGAGGGGCTGGACGCGGTCACCATGCGCAGGGTCGCGGCCGAACTCGGCGCCGGCACCATGTCGTTGTACAACTACGTGCCGAAGAAGGAGCACCTGTTCGACCTGCTGGTCGACCTGCTGGCCGAGGAGTACGACCTGCCGGCCGGCCCCAGCGGCGACCCGCGGGCCGATCTCACCCTGCTGGCCCACCAGTTGCGGGGGATCCTGACCAGGCACGGCTGGGCCACCACCCTGATCACGCACCGCCCGAGCCTCGGCCCGAACGGCCTGCGGGTCACCGAGTTCCACTTGGCCGCGCTGGCCGGCACGCCGCTCGGCGGCACCGCCAAGATGGAGGCGTTCTCCCAACTGACCGGCTACGTCTGCCAGTTCACCGACTGGCAGCAGCGCTCCGCGCAGGCCGGCGCCCGCTGGCTGACCGACCTGGTCCGCTACCTGCAGACCGCCACCGCCACCGGCCGCTACCCGAACCTGACCGCCACCCTCGCCGAGAGTGGCGCCCCGCCCGACCCGGACGCCGCCTTCGAACGCGGCCTGCAACGCCTCATCACCGCGCTCCTGACAGCAGACTGACGCGCCGTCAGACCGAGGCGCGGCACGGATCCCCGTAGACCCCCGTCTGCTCCCGGCACGGCCCCGGATCCACCGGCACCTCGGGATCCACCGCCCGCGCGCACCAGCCGCACCGCAGGCCCACCGTCGCCCCGGCCGCCCGCAGGTCGGCCACCAGCCGCCGGGCCTCGGGGAACTGCCAGGTCGACGGCAGCTCGACCGGCAGTTCCGCCAACGCCTGACTCGCCCCCCACAGGCTCCAGGAAACCGCCCTCCCCAGCTCCTGGTACACCGCGATCCGCCGCTCGCCGACCGAGGTGATCAGCACCGCGAACTCCGGGTCCTCCGACACGGCTCCCCCGATTCCCTTGCCAGGGAGGGGAGTTTACCGTCAGGCGGTCCGCCGCAGCAGCGCCAGATACATCGCGTCCGTCCCGTGCAGGTGCGGCCACAACTGCACGTCCGGCCCGTCCCCCAGATCGGGCACGCCGGGCAGCAGCGGACGGGCGTCGATCCACTCCACGTCCGCCCGGCCGCGCAGCACGTCGTCGACCACGGCCCGGGTCTCCGCCAGGTGCGGCGAGCAGGTCGCGTAGCCGACCACGCCGCCGACCCGCGCCGCGTCCAGCGCCGAACGGAGCAACTCCCGCTGCAGCGGCCCGAATCCGGCGATGTCCTCGGGGCGGCGCCGCCAACGCGCCTCCGGTCGGCGGCGCAGCGCGCCCAGGCCGGAGCACGGCACGTCGACCAGCACCCGGTCGAACGCCCCGCCCTGCCAGGCGCCCCGCGTCCCGTCGGCGGTGATGACGGCGTACGGTCCGGGGTTGCCGTCCAGCGCGCGGGCCACCAGCCGGGCGCGGTGCGGCTGCTTCTCGGAGGCGACCAGCGCCGCGCCGCGCTCCGCGGCGACCGCGCCGAGCAGCGCAGCCTTGCCGCCGGGGCCCGCGCAGCCGTCCAGCCAGAGCTGGTCGGGGCCGTCCAGCGGGGCGTTGGCGAGGGCGAGGGCGACCAGCTGGCTGCCCTCGTCCTGGACACCGGCCCGGTTCTCCCGCACCGCGTCGACCCCGGCCGGGTCGCCGCCGTCGGTGAGCCGCAGCGCGTACGGCGACCAGCGGCCGTCCTCGACCTCGGGCAGCGCCTCGCGCAGCTCCGCGACCGAGGAGCGCCCGGGGCGGGCCACCAGGGTGACCTCGGGGCGGGCGTTGTCGGCCTCCAGCAGCTGCTCCATCGCCTGCCGCCCGCTCGCGTCCGGCTGCCAGCGGCCGAGCGCGTCCCACAGCGAGGAGACCACCCAGCGCGGGTGGGAGTGGACGACGGCCAGGTGGTCCTCGGCGTCGTCCTCGTAGGGCGGGGCGACCTGGGCGACCCAGCCCGCCAGGTCCTGGGCGCTGATCTTGCGCAGCACGGCGTTGACGAACTTGGCCCGGCCGTCGCCGAGCACCACCCGGGCCAGCTCGACGGTCGCGGACACCGCGGCGTGGCTGGGGATGCGGGTGCCGAGCAGCTGGTGCGCGCCCAGCGAGAGGACGTCCAGCACCGGCGGGTCGACCTCGCGCAGCGGGCGGTCCACGCAGGCGGCGATGACCGCGTCGTAGGTGCCCTGGCCGCGCAGCGTGCCGTACACCAGCTCGGTGGCGAGCGCCGCGTCGCGCCGCTCCATGCCCTTGCGCTCGGCCTCGCGCAGCAGCGAGGGCAGGATCAGGTTGGCGTACGCGTCGCGCTCGTCGACGGCCCGCAGCGCCCGGAACGCGACGATCCGGGCGGGGTCCTTCTTCGGACGGCGGTGCGGACGGGGGGCGCGCTTCGCGCCGGCGGGGGTGCTCAAAACGAATGCCTCGAAACAAAAGGTGCTGCGGATCAGGTCCGACCCGACGAGGGGTCTCCCCCAAGTCTAGGCCGAACCCACCCCGCACCCCGTCCCCGAAGGCCCCGCCCGCGCCTCAGCCCTCGAACCGCTTCCCGTCGGCCCTCGACCCTCAGCCCTCGAACCGCTCCCCGTCGGCCCTCGACCCTCAGCCCTCGAACCGCTCCCCGGACTCGATCCGCGCCCCGCGCGCCCAGTCCGCGGCCGCCATCGCCTTCTTGCCCTGCGGCCGGACCTCGCCGAGCTCCACCTCGTGGCTGCCGGTGCCGACCCGGACGCTGTTCTTGGCGACCGCCAACTCGCCCGGCGCCAGGGCGGTTTCGCCGGGCAGCAGGCGGACGGGGCCGGTGACCTTGAGCCGCTCGCCGCGGAAGGTGGTCCAGGCGCCGGGCGCGGGCGCGCAGCCGCGCACCACCCGGTCGACCCGCAGCGCGGGGTGGGTCCACTCGATCCGGGCGTCCTCGACGGTGAGCTTGGGTGCCAGCGACACCCCGGCGAGCGGCTGCGGCTCGGGCCTGGCCTGCCCGTCCTCGATCGCGTCCATGGTGCGCACCAGCAGCTCGGCGCCGGCGTGCGCGAGCCGGCCGAGCAGGTCGCCGCTGGTGTCGGTGGGCTTGACGGTCTCGGTGAGGACGCCGAACACCGGCCCGGAGTCCAGGCCCTCCTCGATCCGGAAGGTGGACGCACCGGTGACCTCGTCGCCCGCCATCACCGCGTGCTGCACGGGCGCGGCGCCGCGCCACGCGGGCAGCAGCGAGAAGTGCAGGTTGACCCAGCCGTGCACCGGGATCTCCAGCGCGCCGGGCCGGATCAGCGCGCCGTACGCCACCACGGGGCAGCAGTCGGGGGCGATCTCGGCCAGCCGGGCCATGAAATCGGGCTCGCTCGGCCGGGCCGGCTTGAGCACCTCGATGCCGGCCTCCTCGGCGCGCTGCGCGACGGGGCTGGCCACCAGCTTGCGCCCGCGCCCGGCCGGCGCGTCGGGGCGGGTCACCACGGCGACCACCTCGTGCCGGGAGGCCAGCAGGGCGTCCAGGGCGGGAACGGCGACCTCGGGGGTGCCGGCGAAGACGAGACGCACGGGCGGGGGCCTTTCACTGGATTCGAACGGTCGGAACATCTGATTGCCGGGAAATACCCGCCGAACAGCCGACGAACAGCCGACGAACGGACACCGGCCGGCCGCCGAGCGACCGCCGGGCAACCGCCCTCCGGCCCCCGACAACCGTATTTCCGCACAACCTCAACACATGATCGGCGGACGAACCGTCAGCGGATCGGCCCGAAGGTGGAATGCGGCGAGATCCGCACCGTCGGCGCCGGACCGCCGCCCCAGTCGGTCTCCCGGATCGCCTTCATCGCGGCCTTCCGGGCCTCCCGGTCCAGCCGGTCGATGAAGATGATCCCGTCCAGGTGGTCCGTCTCGTGCTGGATGCACCGCGCCAGCAGCTGGGTGCCCTCCACCGTCACCGGCTCCCCGTGCATGTTGACGCCCCTGGCCACCACGCCGTACGCCCGCTTGGTGTCGAACCGCAGGCCGGGCAGCGACAGGCACCCCTCGGGGCCGTCCTGCTCCTCCTCGCTCAGCGACAGGTCCGGATTGATCAGGTGGCCCACCACCCCGTCCACGTTGTACGCGAACACCCGCAGCGAGACGCCCAGTTGCGGCGCGGCCAGCCCGGCCCCGGGAGCCTCCAGCATGGTGTCGGTCAGGTCCTTCACCAGCTTCCGCAGCTCCTTGTCGAAGACGGTCACCGGCTTCGCGGTCGCCCGCAGCACCGGGTCGCCGAAGATCCGGATCGGCTGAACTGCCAAGACTGCGACTCCCTCTGCACCGACTCTGCACCGACTCTGCACCGACAGGACCGCCCGGAAACGGCGGCCTCCGGGAAGTCTATGCAATCCCCGCCACCGGTTCGGGCGGCCACTGGCATATCCCGAGTCGCACTCCGCGCGTGACCCAACGACCCGACGTGCGTTGGTCAATGCGAATTGACCGGGACGCGCGAGCGCCCCGAGCACGCGACCCGACCGAGAGGTGGCAACGAGGCCATGGCCGAGCAGATCAACCACGACGCCCGGGCCCGGGCGTCCCTGCACCTGCTGGTGCGGGACATCGAGCGGGTCCGACGCCAGGTCGACGCCCTGCGCACGCTCACCGCCCAACTGGGCAACGTCTACCGGCCCCGCCGCCCCAGCACCTCCGCCGGCTTCGTGGTCTACGGTCGCGCCCCCGCCCCGACCGTCCGGCTCGCCCAGGAACTGCGCGAGAGCGTCGAGACCCTGGTCGCCGCCGCCGTCGAGTTCGACCGCGCCCTCGGCTTCTCCTGGGACTCGGTCGGCTCCGCGCTCGGCGTCACCAAGCAGGCCGTCCACCGCCGCTACGGCATGCGCCGCCCCACCGGCGAACTCCTCCCCGCCCCGCGCGAGACCGACACCCCCGCCGCCCCGCCGCCGCCCGCCGCCGCCA
>NZ_JOGH01000203.1:0-7671 GCF_000721345.1 Kitasatospora sp. NRRL B-11411
GCTCACGGCGATCCGCACCGGCGCGGGCGCGGAGCCGCGGGAGGCCGCCACCGTCACCCCGCCGGCCAGCAGCAGCCCGACCGCCACGGCCGGGGCGCCCGGGGTCCGCTGGGGCGGGAGCGCCGCCCTGCCCAAGGGCGGGGCGCAGACCGGCGAAGGGGCGGTCGACGGCGGTTCGGCGACCGGGCTCGTGCTCGGGGCCGGGCTGGCCGCGGCCGGTGCGGTGGGGATCGGCCTGCTCGTCGTCCGACGCCGTGCCGCCGCCCGCGGCTGATGCGTACCGCCGGGTCCGGCGCCGCTGGTGGGCGCCGGCCCTGGCGGTCGGGCTGCTGCTGGCCGGCGGGGTGACGGTGGCGGCCTCCCGCGGCTCCGCGCCCGCGCCGGTGCGGATCGCCGTGAGCGGCCCGGCCCGGCCGGTCGCCGCGGCGGCAGCGCCGGTCACCAGCCCCGGTCCCGTCCCCGGTGCGGTCGCCCCGGCGCCGTCCTCGCCGCCGGTGCGCCTGCTGGTGCCCCGGATCGGGGTGGACGCGCCGGTGCAGGGGGTCGGCCTCAACCCGGACGGCACCGTGGAGGTGCCGCCGCTCGACCGGCCCGGGCAGGTCGGCTGGTACCGCAACGGGCCGGTGCCCGGCGGGGACGGGCCGACCGTCCTGCTCGGGCACTACAACACCCGCAAGGGCCCGGCGGTGTTCCACGGCCTGCCGGGGCTGCGCCCGGGCGACCGGGTCGACGTCCGGCGGCAGGACGGCAGCACCTTCTCCTACCGGGTGCGCGAGCTGCACCAGTACGCCAAGGACGCGTTCCCCACCGAGCTGGTGTACGGCGCCACCGCGGGCCCGCAGCTGCGGCTGGTCACCTGCGGCGGCACCCTCGGCGGCAACGGCCACTACTCCGACAACATCGTGGTCTTCGCCGACCCGCTGCCGGCCGGGTCCTGACCCGCCGCCCGCCGCCAGGACCCGGCCCCTCCGCACCGCCCTGCTCAGGTGCGTCCTGCTCGGCCTGCCGGTGCTCCTCGCCGCCACCGGCTGCCGGTCGCCCGGCGCCCTGGAGGACGCCGGGGCGGCCCGGCCGGTCCGCTCGCACCCGAGCCCGCAGCCGCTGTGGTCGTCCCTCCCGTCCCCCGTGCCGATCGTCCAGCCCGGGCAGCGGGACGGACGGGAGGCGCCCGTGCCGCTGCCCGGGCTGACGGCCGACACCCTGGCCGGGACCGACGCCCGGACGGTGCTCGCCGCCGACCCGGCCCTCGGCCCGGAGGAGCGGGCCGCCCTGGAGCACGGGTGCACCGGCTGCGAGGTCCGCCCCGCCCAGTACCGCGACCTCGACGGGGACGGCAGCCCCGAACTGCTGACCGCCGTGCTGTTCGACGCGGCCCCCGACGCGCCGCGGGCCGTGCTGCACGTCTACGCCCTGCGCGAGCGCCGGGTGCTGCCGGTGCTGGCCGTGGCGGTGCTGCCGAGCTTCGGCGCCGAGACCGTCGGCACCGACCTGATCGTCCGCGAGCCCACCGCCCCGTCCGTCGAGAGGAGCCTCACCTACCGCTGGAGCGAGGACCGGCTGGTCCTGGTCGACCAGCGGGTCAAGGTGCTCGGCCCGGGCGTGGACGTCTCCGGCTGCCCGCCGGTCGAGACCTGCGGGTCGGTGGTGCTGATCGCGCCGACACCCGTCCCCAGCGCCACCCCGACCGCTCCCCCGGCCGCCGGGCCGACCGTCGCCCCGGCCCCGGCCGCCCCGGGCGGCGCCGCCGTCCGGCCCGTTCCGACGAGGACCCGATGACCACTCCCGTGCCCGGCGCCCCGCGCATCCTGCTGGTCGAGGACGACGAGGTGATCCGCGAGACCACCCAGCTCGCCCTGGAACGCTACGGCTTCCCCGTAGACACCGCGGGCGACGGCCTGGAGGGCCTGGAGCGCTTCCGCGCCGCCCCGCCGGACCTGCTGCTGCTCGACGTGATGCTGCCGCTGCTGGACGGGGTCGGGCTGTGCCGGCGGATCCGCGAGGAGAGCCGGCTGCCGATCCTGATGATGTCGGCCCGCACCGAGCCGATCGACGTGATCTCCGGCCTGGAGGCGGGCGCCGACGACTACGTGGTCAAGCCGTTCGAGACCGCGGTGCTGGTGGCCCGGATCCGCAGCGTGCTGCGGCGCACCTCCTTCGAGCCGGACCAGCTCTCCCCCGCCGCCGCCCCGGGCCCGGCGCACCCGGTGCGGGTGATCGACGACCTGGAGGTGGACACCGGCGCGATGGAGGTCAAGGTGGCCGGGCGCCCGGTGCCGCTCACCCCGACCGAGCTGCGGCTGCTGCTGGAGTTCACCGCCGCGCCGGGCGTGGTGATGGAGCGCCAGACCCTGCTGGAGCGGGTCTGGGACTACTCCTGGGGCGCCGACAGCCGGGTGGTCGACGTGCACGTCCAGCGGCTGCGGGCGAAGATCGGCGCCGCCCGGATCGAGACCGTCCGGGGCTTCGGCTACAAGCTGCGGCGGACGCCGTGACGCTCCGGCGGCAGATCGCCGCCGTGATCGCGCTGGTCTCCTGCCTGGTCGCGCTCGCGGTGGGCGTCCTGGTCCACCAGGCGTCGGTGCGCCAGCACACCGACCAGGCCCGCAAGTCCGCGACGACCGCCCTGGACTCGGTGCTCACCGGCTACGACGCCACCGGCGACCTGGTCGCGGGCTGGCACGCCGCCGCCGACGACCCGGCGCTGCCCGCCGACCTGCGCCGGCTCGCCGAGCGCGGCCGGCAGGGCTCGGTGCTCGCCCCCGGCCCGAACGGCCCCGCGATGTGGGCCGCCGCGGGCGCCGACGGGCGGGTGCTGTCGGTGCGGATGGACTACGCCGAGGACGCCCGGGCGATCGCCGACCTGGACCGCGCCGTGGCGGTCGGCGCCGCGCTGTCCGTCCTGGTCACCGTGCTGGCCGGGGTGCTGGCCGCCGACCGGATCAGCAGCCGGCTGCGCACCGCCGCCCGCACCGCCCGCACCATCGCCCGGGGCGACCCGGACGCCCGGATCGGGCCGCTGGGCCGGCCCCGCGACGAGGTGGCCGAGCTGGCCGCCGCGGTCGACTCGATGTCCGCGGCGCTGCGCAGCCGGCTGGCGGGCGAGCAGCGCTTCACCGCCGACGTGGCGCACGAGCTGCGCACCCCGCTGACCGGCCTGCTGACCGCGTCCGAGCTGCTGCCGCCGGGCCGGCCGACCGAGCTGGTCCGCAACCGGGTGCGCGCGCTGCGCGACCTGACCGAGGACCTGCTGGAGGTCTCCCGGCTGGACTCCGGGGCCGACCCGGCGGAGCCGGCCGACCTGCCGCTGGGGCCGCTGCTGTCCCGGGCGGTGGCCGCCGCCGGCACCGGGGCCGAGCTGCGGATCGCCACCGACGCGGTGGTCAGCACCGACCCGCGCCGCTTCGAGCGGGTGCTGGCCAACCTGCTGGCCAACGCCCACCGGCACGGCCGCCCGCCGGTCCTGGTCAGCGCCGAGGGCACCGCCGTCACCGTCCGCGACCACGGCCCCGGCTACCCGGAGGAGGTGCTCCGCGAGGGCCCCCGCCGCTTCCGCACCGGGGCCCGCGAGCGCGGCGGCGGCCACGGCCTGGGCCTGACCATCGCCCAGGGCCACGCCGAGGCGGTCGGCGCCCGGCTGGAGCTGGCCAACCACCCGGACGGCGGCGCCTCGGCCCGCCTGGTGCTGCCCGGCCCGAATCACTGACGCTCCGTCATGATCCTTGCGGGTCAGGGCAGTTCGGGGATCCGGCCGAGGATCGCGGCGGTGTCCAGGCCGGTCGGCAGGGTGCCGTAGGCGAGGCCGGAGCGGCCGCCGAGGCGGGTGGCGGTGAAGGCTTCGGCGACGGCGGGGTGGCCGTGGCGCAGCAGGAGGGACGCCTGGAGGGTGAGGGCGAGCCGTTCGACCAGGTGGCGGGTGCGGTACTCGAGGTGCTCGGGGTCGGCGAGGTCCTTGCGGAGGTCGGCGAGGGCGGTGTCGTAGTGGGCGTCGAGGCCGCTCGCGGTGTCGAGTTCGGCGAACAGGGCGGCCACGCTCTCCGGTTGGCGGGCCATCGCCCGCAGCGCGTCGAGCGCGGCGACGTTGCCGGAGCCCTCCCAGATGGAGACCAGCGGGGCCTCCCGGTAGAGCCGGGGCATGCCGGACTCCTCGACGTAGCCGTTGCCGCCGAGGCACTCGAGCGCTTCGGCGGCGTGGCCGGGGCCGCGCTTGCAGACCCAGTACTTGGCGACGGCCAGGCCCAGCCGGCGCAGCCGGGCCTCCTGCTCGTCCCCGGCCAGGGCCCGGTCGGTGGCCTCGGCCAGCCGCATGGCGACGGCGGTGGCGGCCTCGGACTCGACGACCAGGTCGGCGAGGACGTTGCGCATCAGCGGCTGGTCGACCAGGTCCTTGCCGAAGGCCCGCCGGTGGCTCGCGTGGTGCAGGGCGCGCAGCGCGCCGTGGCGCATCGCGGAGGCGGCGCCGGTGGTGCAGTCGAGCCGGGTCATGTTGACCATCTCGATGATGGTCCGCACGCCGCGGCCCTCCTCGCCGACCAGCCAGCCCGTCGCGTCCTCGTACTCGAGTTCCGCGGAGGCGTTGGACTTGTTGCCGAGCTTGTCCTTGAGGCGCTGCAGGCGCAGCGCGTTGCGGGTGCCGTCGGGCAGGACGCGGGGCAGCAGGAAGCAGGAGAGTCCGCCGGGGGCCTGGGCGAGGGTGAGGAAGACGTCCGACATGGGGGCGGAGGTGAACCACTTGTGGCCGGTGAGGCGGTAGGTGCCGTCGGCGGTGGGGACGGCGCGGGTGGTGTTGGCGCGGACGTCGGAGCCGCCCTGCTTCTCGGTCATCGACATGCCGGCGATCAGTCCGCGCTTGCCGTGCGGTTCGCGCAGGCCGAAGTCGTACTCCCGGGCGGCGAGCAGCGGTTCGTAGGCGGCGGCGAGGTCGGGGGTGGTGCGCAGAGCGGGGACGGCGGCGTAGGTCATCGAGACCGGGCAGGTGTGGCCGGCCTCGACCTGGCCCCAGACGTAGAACTTGGCGGCCCGGGCGGTGTGCGCGCCGGGGCGGTCGTCGCGCCAGGGGGCGGCGTGCAGGCCGTGCTCGACGGCGGTGCGCATCAGCTCGTGCCAGTACGGGTGGAACTCGACCTCGTCGATGCGGTGGCCGTAGCGGTCGTGGGTGCGCAGGACGGGCGGGTGGTCGTTGGCGAGCCGGGCCCAGTCGGCGGCCTGTTCGGTGCCGGCCAGCCGGCCGAGGGCGTGCAGTTCGTCGGCGGCCCAGTCGGCGCCGGCCCGGTGCAGGGCGGCCAGCAGGGTGGGGTCGGCGGCGACGTCGTGGCCGTAGGGGTCGGGCACCTGGTTGGTGACCTCGTGGGTGGTTGCCATCAGTGGCCTCCGAGGGCGCGCAGGGTGAAGGTGACGAGGTCGGGCAGGACGGTCTCGGGCGGGCGGCCGTCGGTGAGCGGTCCGACCAGGGCCTCGCCGATCGCGCCGACGATCGCGGCGGCGGTCAGTTCGGCGTTCTGGGCGGGGAGTTGGCCGAGGGCGGCGGCCCGGTCGATCCGGCCGGCGATCAGGTCGCGGAAGGCGCGGCGGAAGACCAGGCGTTCGGCTTCGACGTCCTGGTCGGCGGGTTCGGCGAGCAGCGCGTAGGCGAGCCGGGGGGACTGCAGGGCGCGGGCGGCGAAGGTGGCGACCAGGGCGGCGATGCCGTCGAGCGGGTCGGCGGCGCGTTCGGCGGCCTCGGTGACGGCGGTGATCTCGCGTCCGCAGACGGTACGGAACAGGGTGACGGCGAGGTCGGTCTTGCCGGTGAAGTGCTGGTAGACGCTACCGGTGGCGATGCCGGCGCGCTCGGCGACGGCGGACACCGAGCAGCCGGCGTAGCCGCGTTCGGCGAGCAGGGCGGTGGCGGCCCGCAGGACGGTCTCGCGGCGGTCGTCCAGCCGGGCCTGGACGGCGGGGGTGCGTCGGTAGGCCATACCAAGGATTGAAGCACTGATTCACTGCTTCAGGAAGGGCCCGTCCTGGGAGGCCCCGTCCAGGAAGGGCCCGTCCCGGGAGGGCCCGGACGCACGTGCAGCCGTCCGCGGAGGGGATGCGCGGACGGCTGCACGGTGGTGGCGGAGGTGCGGTCAGGGGCGGGGCAGCACGCAGCCGGCCCGGGTCAGGTCGAGCACGTTGCCCGGGGCGAAGCAGTTGGGGATGGTGTACGTCTCCTGGGCGTAGCCGATGCCCTGGTGGACCGTCACGGTGCCGTTCTGGTCGACCTCGCAGGGGTTGTCGAGGGTGCAGCTCTCGCCGCTCTCGTTGATCGTGTTGTTCACGGCGACGACCTGGCCGCTGTTCACGTCGACCACCGGGGAGCCGGAGGTGCCGCCGATGATGTCGCAGCCGGAGGTGTAGCGGACCGAGTCCTTGAAGGTCCAGCTGCTCTCCTTGAGCCGGTAGGCGAAGCCGTCGACGTTGCAGGAGTAGGTCTTCTTCCAGTAGCCGGAGACCACCTTGATCGCGCTGCCGGCCACCGGGTGGGTGGTGGACATGGTCAGCGGGGATATCCCGTAGCGGCTCTTGATGGTGGCGTAGCTGGTGCTCAGCCGGTAGAGGGTGACGTCGGTGTCGGTCATCGTCGAGTACAGGACCCGGTTGGCGCGCACCGTGCCGAGGCTGCCGCCGGTGGAGCTGAGCAGGGTGAAGCTGCGGGTGGACGACTGGTTGGTGATCACCTGCCCGGCGGCGGGCATGCCGGTCTCCAGGCAGTGGCCGTTGGTGAGGATCAGCCCGGGGTCGGTGTCGACCGAGGTGGGCATCCGCACCAGGGAGCCGGAGCAGTTGCTGAGCGCGACGGTGCCGGCGAAGGTCACGGTGGCGGCGGACGCGGGGGCTGCGGTCGCCAGGGCGGTGGCCCCGGCGAGGGTCAGCGCGCAGAGCGCACCGGTGAGCGGCTTCTTCATGGGGGTGCCTCTCGAGGGTGTGGGGGTACCACTGGGGTTCCCCCAAATTGGCGCGCCCATGACACCGTGTCAAGAGTGCGGCCGCCCCTGACGCCCCGTCAATGGGCCGTCCAGTGGCGGCTGCCCAGGTTGATCAGCCGCAACTGGGTCCGCACCGTCCGGGCGATCGCCGCCCGCTCCGCCGCGTCCGCCTCGACCAGCGTCAGCGCGGTGGACACCATCCGGTCCACGTACAGCTCGGCCAGCATCCGCCGGTCCCGCGCCGACCAGTCGGCGGTGTCCGGCTGGACGGCCAGCAGGGCCGCCAACTCCTCGGCGAAGCGGGCCAGTTCGGCCGCCACGGCGTCCCGGACCGGCTTCACCCCGCCGTGCCGCTCGCGGGCCAGGAAGCGGATGTACGCGGGGTGCTCGGCCACGTGCGCGGCGATCACCTCGACCGAGCGGTCGATCAACTGCTCGGCCTCGCCGCTGCCCGCGAACACCGCCCGGATCATCCCGTGCAGGTTGGCCAGCGACTCCTCCACCAGCACCACGCCGAGCTCCGCGAGGTCCGCGAAGTGCCGGTAGAACCCGGCCGGCGAGAGGCCCGCGGCCCGGGTCACCTCGCGCACCCCCAGGCCGCTCAGGTTCTGCTCGGCCAGCAGGGCGAGGGCGGCGTCCAGCAGGGCGCGGCGGCTGGCCTGCTTCTGCGCCTGCCGGGCGCCGGGGGCGGGGGCGGGAGCGGGAGCGGGGGTGGAGCCGGGGG
>NZ_JOGH01000204.1:0-6672 GCF_000721345.1 Kitasatospora sp. NRRL B-11411
ATGTGTATAAGAGACAGGAAGAAGGGGGAGGGGAGGGGGAAAGGCTGCGGTGCGCCCGGGGCGGGGGTGCGGAAAACCGCAGTCGGGTCGGGTGGGAAACCGCGTACCGGGCGTGAGCAGGGCTTTCTAGCGTGAGGGGCGTACCCGGGCAGGGGGTCCGGGTGGCTTCACGACGAGGAGGGCATCGTGCTGCTGCTGGAAACCGTGGCTCCTGCTGCCGGGCAGGCGCCGACCGGGGGGCTCGCGGGGTGGGCGGCCGGGTTGGTGGAGGCGTTCGGGGGGCCGGGGGCGGGGCTGGCCGTCGCGCTGGAGAACCTCTTCCCGCCGCTGCCCAGTGAGGTGATCCTGCCGTTGACGGGTTTCGCGGCCGGTCGCGGCACGCTCGGCCTGCCCGCGGCGCTCGGCTGGACCACGGCCGGTTCGGTGGCGGGGGCGCTCGCGCTCTACCTGCTGGGTGCGTTCTTCGGGCGGGAGCGGATGCACGCGCTGTGGGCCCGGCTGCCGCTGGTGCGGGCCGCGGACCTGGAGCGGACCGAGGCGTGGTTCGCCCGGCACGGGACCAAGGCGGTGCTGCTGGGCCGGATGGTGCCGGTCTTCCGCAGCCTGGTCTCGGTCCCGGCGGGGGTGGAGCGGATGCCGCTGCTGCGGTTCACCGGGCTCACCGCCGTCGGCAGCCTGACCTGGAACGGGATGCTGATCACCGCCGGGTACCTGCTCGGCGACCGCTGGGACGTGGTCGAGCAGTACGTCGGGCTGCTCTCGAAGCTGGTGGTGGCGCTCACCGCGGCCGCGCTGGCCGGGTGGCTGGTGGTGCGGCTGCGCGGCCGGTCCGCCCGGCACCGGCGGGGGCGCTGAATGCCCGCCGGCCCGGTCGCTCCGTCGCGTAGGCTCCCCGGCATGGGGGAGGACGGGGAGCGGGAGGGCGGCCGGGCGCGCCGGGCCGTCGGGGTGCTGCTCGGGGTGCTGGCCACTCCGCTGCTGCTGCTCCACCTGCCGCTGGCCGTACTGCCCGGCGCCGCCGCCGTCACCGGCCGGCTCGGCGCCCTGGAGCGGGCCCGCCGCACCGCCTGGTCCGGCGACCGCTACCCCGCCCACTACCGGCCCGAGCCGCGGGCGCTGCGCCACTACCTGGCGGTCCGGGCCGGGACGGGGCTGGTCGCCGCGGTGGTGCTGGGCCTGGTCGGGTTCGGCGCGGTGCTGGCCGGACTGCTGGCGCTCGGGGCGGTGCGCGGCTCGCTCGGCTGGGCCGACCTGGCCGGGCAGGTGCTGCTCGGCGGGGTGCTGCTGTTCCTGGCCGTCCAGGGCCTGGTCTCGCTGGCCGCGCTGGAGGCCCGGCTGGCCGGGGACTGCTTCGGCCCGTCCGAGGCCGAGCTGCTCCGCCTGCGGGTCGCCGAACTCGCCGACAGCCGCGCCGCGGTCCTGCACGCGGTGGACGCCGAGCGCCGCCGGATCGAACGCGACCTGCACGACGGCGTCCAGCAGCGCCTGGTCGCGCTGCGCCTGCTGCTGGCCCGGGCCGGCCGCGGCGCCGACCCGGGGCGCACCGCGGAGCTCCTCGCTCAGGCGCACCGGGAGTCCGGCGAGCTGCTCACCGAGCTGCGCGAGGTCGCCTGGCGGGTGCACCCCTCCGCGCTCGACGCCCTCGGTCTGGACGAGGCGCTGGCCGGCCTGGCCGCCCGCACCGCGCTGCCGCTGCGGATCCGCTGCGCGCTGCCCGGCCCGCTGCCGCAGGCGGTGCGCACCGCGGCGTACTTCGTGGTCAGCGAGTGCGTCACCAACGCCGCCAAGCACTCCGGCGCGGCCGCCGTGGAGGTCCGGGTCGAGGCGGTCGGGGCGCGGCTGACCGTGGAGGTCGGCGACGACGGCGCGGGCGGCGCCGACCCGGACGGCGGCGGCCTGGCCGGACTGCGGGCCCGGGTCGCGGCGCTCGACGGCACCCTGCGCGTCCACAGCCCCCGCGGGGGCCCCACCCTCGTCACCGCGGAGCTGCCGTGCGCGTGATCGTCGCCGAGGACTCCACCCTGCTGCGCGAGGGCCTGGTCCGGCTGCTCGCCGAGGAGGGCCACCGGGTGGTCGCCGCCGTCGGCGACGCGCGGGCGCTGCTCGCCGCGGTCGCCGCCGACCCGCCGGACGTGGTGGTGGCCGACATCCGGATGCCGCCCACCCACACCGACGAGGGCGTCCGGGCGGCGGTGCGGATCCGCACCGAGCACCCGTCGGTGGGGGTGCTGGTGCTCTCCCAGCACGTCGAACGCGGTTACGCCGCCCAGCTGTTGGCCGCGGGCGCGGAGCGGGTCGGCTACCTGCTCAAGGACCGGGTCGCGGAGGTCGACGAGTTCCTGGACGCGTTGGAGCGGGTCGGCGGGGGTGGTACCGTCATCGACCCCGAGGTGGTCCGCCGCCTGGTCGGCCGCACCGAACCCGCCGACCCGTCGGCCCGGCTCACCCCGCGCGAGCGCGAGGTGCTGGAGGCCCTCGCCGAGGGGCTCACCAACACCGCGATCGCGGCCCGGCTGCACCTCTCGCTCAGCGCCGTCGAGAAGTACCTGGCCACCCTCTTCGACAAGCTCGACCTCCCGCGGACCGGCGGCTACAGCCGCCGGGTGCTGGCGGTGCTGCGCCACCTGGGGGCGTGACGGCCGACCGGGGCCTTTGGGGGTTCCTCCAGGTGGTGGGCGGAATCGGTGCCGCCCGGTTGTGGTGATCTTCAGGATTCGGGCGTGAGCTGGCTCCGGGCGGGGGATTGAACGAGAATCGAACGTTGGGTGTGCGCGGCTCGGCTGCGTTGCGCCGTAACGTTTCTTCCCAGCCAGAGAGCCCCTTCATGCGCTTCCTGAACGACCTCAAGCCCGCGTACGACCTCACGTACGACGACGTCTTCATGGTCCCCAGCCGGTCCGCGGTGGGCTCCCGGCAGGGTGTCGATCTCTCCTCCCAGGACGGGACGGGGACCACCATCCCGCTGGTGGTGGCGAACATGACCGCGATCGCCGGGCGCCGGATGGCCGAGACGGTGGCCCGCCGCGGCGGACTGGTGGCGATCCCGCAGGACATCCCGATCGAGGTCGTCTCCGAGGTGATCGGCTGGGTCAAGCAGCGGCACCTGGTGCACGACACCGCGCTGACCCTCGCCCCCGGCGACACCGTCGCCGACGCGCTCTCGCTGCTGCCCAAGCGGGCGCACGGCGCGCTGGTCGTGGTCGAGGGCGGCAAGCCCGTCGGCGTGGTCACCGAGGGCGACTGCCAGGGCGTGGACCGGTTCACCAGCCTGTCCGAGGTGATGTCGCGCGACCTGCTGCTGCTGGACGAGGGCATCGACCCGCGCACCGCCTTCGACCGCCTCAACGAGGCGCACCGCAAGCTCGCCCCCGTGGTCGCCGCCGACGGCACCCTGGTCGGCCTCCTGACCCGGAAGAACGCGCTGCGCGCCACCCTCTACACCCCCGCGGTGGACGGCGCGGGCCGGCTGCGGATCGCCGCCACCGTCGGCATCAACGGCGACGTGGCCGGCCGGGCCAAGGCGCTGCTGGAGGCCGGGGCGGACGTGCTGGTGGTGGACACCGCGCACGGCCACCAGGAGTCGATGATCAACGCGCTGCGCGCGGTGCGCGGCCTCGACCCGCAGGTGCCGATCGTCGCGGGCAACGTGGTCTCCGCCGACGGCGTGCGCGACCTGGTCGAGGCGGGCGCCGACATCCTCAAGGTCGGCGTCGGCCCCGGCGCGATGTGCACCACCCGGATGATGACCGGCGTCGGCCGCCCGCAGTTCTCCGCCGTCCTGGAGTGCGCCGCCGAGGCCCGCCGCCTGGGCAAGCACGTCTGGGCGGACGGCGGCGTGCGCCACCCGCGCGACGTGGCGATGGCGCTGGCCGCCGGCGCCTCCAACGTGATGGTCGGCTCCTGGTTCGCCGGCACCCTGGAGTCGCCCGGCGACCTGCAGACCACCGCCGACGGCCGCCAGTACAAGGAGAGCTTCGGCATGGCCTCGGCCCGCGCCGTGCGCAACCGCACCTCCGACGAGTCGGCCTACGACCGGGCCCGCAAGGGCCTGTTCGAGGAGGGCATCTCCACCTCCCGGATGTTCATCGACCCGGCCCGCCCCGGCGTCGAGGACCTGATCGACTCGATCGTCGCGGGCGTCCGCTCCTCCTGCACCTACGCGGGCGCGGCGAGCCTGGAGGAGTTCCACGACAAGGCGATCGTGGGCATCCAGAGCGCGGCCGGCTACGCCGAGGGCAAGCCGCTGCACTCCAGCTGGGCCTGATCCCGGCCCCACGGCCCCCCGTCCGGTGCCGGGTCAGCGCACCGGCGGGGGCTGCCGGGCGACCGTGACGGTGCTGACCGCGGTCCCGTCGGCGCAGTGGACGTGGACCCAGCCCTGCTCGAACTCCCGCAGGTCGTCGTGCTCGCCGCGGCGGTCGGGCCGCCCGAACGGGACGTCCGTGCGGGCGGGCACGGCCGGCATGCCGTCGACGAAGGCCGCGAAGCGCTCCGCCCGGTGGCCCCGGTCGCCGATCACGACCTCGTCGACCAGGCCGCGGCGCAGCACCAGCCGCACCCCGGGGAGGGCGCGCACCAGCTCGACCGGCGGGTGCGACTCCGGGCGGCCCAGCACGTCGAGGAAGAGCGTGAACTCGCCGGACCGCCAGCGGTGCGGGTCGCGGGCCACGCCGATCCCGCGCAGCACCGCCGTCACCGTGCCCGGCGCCGCGCCCGGGTGCGCGGAGTCGAACTCGGAGCCGTACCCGACCAGCAGGTCGCGGGTGCCGTAGCGGTGCAGGTCGGTGCCCCGGACGGTGGCCGACGGGGCGCCGAGGGCGCGGTGGACGTCCGCGCGGGTACCGGGGAGCAGGCGGGTGCCGGGGAGCAGGCCGGCCGCGGGCAGCCGGACGCTCAGCACCCGGCCGTCCCCGACCTGGACCTCCGGGCCGGCGTCGAACGCGAGCAGCCGCCGGGACCGGCCGGAGGAGGACGCCCAGCGCCGGTGCGCGCCGCCGGCCAGGCGGGCCGCCTCCCGAAAGGCCGGGCCGCCCTCCGGCTCGCCGAGCACGGCGAGGAACGCGCGGACCGGCCCGGTCGGCAGCGGCCGCGGGGCCGGGCGCTCCAGGGCGATCGTGGCCAGGCCGCCGTCGACGTACCCCAGCCGGACCCGGTCGCCCTCGACGGCGTGCACGTCGCCGCCCTCCTCGACCGGCTCGCCCAGCACCGCCAGGGCCCGCGCCCGGTCGCTGCCCGGGCCCAGACCGCCGATCAGCGCGGCGGGCCGCGGGTAGGCGCCCTCGCCGCTCAGCCGGAACACCGCGCGGTCCGTCCCGGCGGCCAGCAACCGGGCGACCGCGGCCTGCGGGCCGTCCTCCGGTTCGTCCAACGCGTCGACGTGCCACCAGAGTTCGCCCTCGAAGCGGGGCGGCAGCATCCGGGCCCGGGCCGGGAACCACCGCTCCGGGCGCCAGGAACCGCCGCCCGGGTGGAACAGCAGCAGCTCGTCGTGCCCGCCCCGCCAGCACTCGCCCTCGAACGACCCCAGCCCCTCACCCGCCAGCGCCGCCGCGTACTGCCGCTGCGTCAACGCGAACAGCGCGTCCGCGGAACCGTGCCCCACCTGCTGGTCCACCCCGACCCAGGCCCGGCCCGACACCACCTCGACACCGGTGCTCGGCTGCCGGACGACCTGCACGAAGCCCCGGCCGTCCGGCTCGCGGCGCCCGTCGCCCTGCTTGCGCTTCGCCATGGCTGTTCCGTCCCGTGCTGTGCTGTGCCGTGCCCGTGCGGTGGTTCCCCGGCGTTCGGGGCCGGGCGACCATCATCGGGCACGGGGGCCGTCAGTTCGGGCTGAGCGGGGTGAGCAGGGCGCGGCTGACCATGCCGACGGAGCCGGAGAGGGCGTCGGCGACCAGGGCGCGGGCGGGTGGCAGGCGGCGCAGTTCCCAGAGGGTGAGGACGGAGGCCCAGGCGGCGTCGCGGGCGCGGTCGATGCTCCAGACGGAGAGGACGTGCAGCAGGGGGCCGCCGACGGGGACGGGGAGCAGGGCGGTGCGGACCTGGGCCTCGACCTGGGCGAGCAGGGTGTTGATCCGCAGGTAGTCGGCGTGCAGCTGGTCGGGGGTGCGGCCGGTGAGGCGGCAGGTGTCCAGGACGGCGAGCGGGAGGTCGTTCTCGATGTGGGCGTTCATGCCGGCCAGGGCGAACTGGAGCGGGTGGACGCCGGGGGCGGCGCGCAGGTCGAACAGCGGGCGCCAGCACGCGGCGGGGCGGCGGCCGGCGCGGTCGTCGTCGACGGCGGTCAGGTAGCGGGCGGCGAAGACGGCGTCGAGTTCGGCCATGGCGGCGGGGTCGTCGAAGTACCCCGCGGCGAGGTGGTCGCGGACCAGCCGGGTGACGGTGAGGTACATCGCGTTGAACACGGCGACCCCGTCGGCGGGCGGGAGTTCGGCGGCCAGTTGCGTCATCCGGTCGACCACCTGGTCCACCGTCAGTACCGGTGCGGTCATGCGCACGCTCCCATGAGGATGAGGGGATGATCGGACAAGGGGATGGTGGGCTGATACTCCGTCACCTTCGCAGGCGGGGGCGCCGCTGCCAAGCCACGCGCGCGGTGCGGGCGGGTGGAAAAGGAGAAGGGATAGGAGAGCGGGGAAAGGCGGGGGAGGAGGCGGAGGGAGAGGCGGGAGA
>NZ_JOGH01000205.1:0-6574 GCF_000721345.1 Kitasatospora sp. NRRL B-11411
GGACGTCCACCGGCTGCTGGAGCAGAAGTGGACGATCAGCGCGATCGCCCGCCACCTGGGGCTCGACCGCAAGACCGTCCGCCGTTTCAAGACCACCCCACTGGAGGAACTCCTCGCCTCCGCCCGGGAGTTCGGGGCCAGCAGGCAGGGGCTGATCGACCCGTTCAAGTCCTACCTGAACAGTCGGTTCACCGCCGGGTGCACCAGCGCCCAGCAGCTGTTCCGCGAGATCCGCGAAGGCGGCTACCGGGGCAGCGTCCAGGTCGTCCGCCGCCACGTCGCCTCCCTGCGCGCGGGAACCACCGACCCCGTCCGCGCCGACATCCCCAGCCCGCGCCGGATCACCTCCTGGATCATGCGGCCCACGACCTGGCCCGATGCTTCCACGACCTCATGACCAACCGCCTCGGCACCCTCCTACCGGACAGGATCGACCAGGCCGAGCAGGACGCCCCCGCCCCGATGCGCTCCTTCGCCGGCTCCCTCCGCCAGGACCTCGCCGCCGTCACCGCCGGCCTCACCCTCGAATGGAGCTCCGGCAAGGTCGAAGGCAACGCGAACCGGGTCAAAACACTCAAAAGAGCCATGTACGGCCGGGCCTCGTTCCGACTCCTACGGACCCGAATCCTCACCCGACCATGAGCTTCACGTAACTACCCCGGACAGAGCCGTTTCACAGGTCATCACCACTGCTCAGCGCTTCCTCATGGCACGTGCACGGTTGCGCAGCAATGCCTGGTAGTACGCCGATTTTTCATCTCCAAGGGTGAGGATCTCGCAGATATCGGCGGCCATGTCAGCGTCGTCCGCACTGCCTGTGAGGCCGGAGTGAACGACCGCCCAGAAGCCCTCCTGGATCCTGTCGCGGTATTCATTCCGCGAAGGTGCTTCGTTGTCGTAGCCGGACCCGGCGGCCACACTCGCCAGCGCCTGCAAGAACTCGGTCCGGGCTCTGGCCGCCACCTCACCGACCAGGGCGGCCAGCATGACGCTGACCGCCGGCAGGGTGCACTCGCCGATGACGGTGCCGTATTCAACGTGGCCGTGGAGGCTGTAGCCCAAAGCGGAGCGGGGTAGCTCCGGTGTGAGCAGAGTCTCGAACATCACTGGCAGATGCTCTGCCGAGTGGCCGCACATGCAGCTCAGAGCGGCCCAATCATGTCGCGTCAATTCGGCGTTCACCAACGTGCTGATAGCCACAGCCCACCCCTCACCTGCACGCACCACCAGATCCATATCTATCAAGGAGCCATCATTGCCATCAGGGCCTGCCTTGGAAAGGGAGATCACGGAACTCCGGTCAGAGCCAATTCCGCAGATCCTTCTCATCCCCCGGCCGCCCGGCTGCCGGCGTCGTTCGAAGCCCTGTCGTCGCCCCTGTGTCCCTCTCGTGCCTGCATGCCGCCGTCGACCGGGAGGATCGTTCCGGTCAGGTCACGTAGGAGGCGCGGTCGCCCAGGAGCCAGGCGGCCTGGGCGATCTCGTCGGGGTCGGCCGCGCGGCGCAGCGGGGTGCGCGCGTTGAGCTGGACGATGACGCCGGGGGAGTGGTCATTCCACGCGCGGACCGTCCCGGTCAGCGTGGTGCCGGGCGCGACGGCGTTGACGCGGATGCCTTCCGGGCCGTAGGCGATGGCGGCCGACTCGGTGAGGCTGTTGACCGCGCGCTTCGTGGCGGCGTAGGCGGGCAGCGCGGGGTTGCCCATCAGACTGCCGACAGAGGAGTTGTTGACGATCGCACCCGTGTCGGCGGTGGCCCGGACGGCCGCGACCTCGGCGGACACGGCCAGCCAGGTGCCCTTGAGACTGACGGTGCAGACGTGGTCGAGATCCCTTTCGGGCACTTGGTCCACTGGTGCCGGCGGGACGCTGATGGCTGCGTTGTTGAAGGTGACGTCGAGCTGGCCGTACAAGGTCGACGGAACGTTCGACAACGGCACGGACACCGGCTGCTCCGGCAAGGTCGCACACGGCGTACTCGGCGATGCCGTCGGCCGCCCGGATTTCCTTGCTCACCGCCCCCAACTGCCCTTGCGTGCGGGCCGCGAGCAGCACCCGGGCGCCCTCCCGGGCGAACAGGCGGGCCGCGGCCGCACCGATACCGCGGCTGGCGCCGGTGACGAGGGCGACCTTCTGGTGCGACGGCTGCCCCACGCCGCCGTGATCGTCCTGTCCGCGACCTGCGAGGTGATCGCCTGGAACGACCTGGCGGCAGCACTCCGTGTCAGCGGCCCGTCCTGGGCACGCGCACCGGCGGGCGGAGGCCGGCTGCGGTTCGCGGGCTGCGCGGGCTTCGCAGGTCGAGGCGACGTTCCACCGCCGATTCGTCGGTGCATACGCCACAGCGCTGGGGGCAGTCGGAGGAGACCGGAGTCTTTGCAAGGAGGCGAGTTGTGGCATGGGCGATATCCAGGCGGTGGGTTGGGCCCGGCGAATGCCGGTCAGTGCGGGAGTGCGCGAGGGCCGTGATTGGGTCCGCCGGCATCTGGCGACGCTCGGCTGGGACGAAGCCGAGCCAGAGTTGGCGGACGGCGTCGTGCTGGCAGTCTCCGAGCTGCTGACGAACGCTCACGTGCACGCGCACAGCGACGCGGAGCTGGTCCTGACGTGGGACGGACGCTGCCTGCGCCTGAGCGTCCACGACCACAGTCCCCTCCCTCCTCGCCAGCGGACAGCATAACCCGGCGCTCTGGGCGGCAGGGGACTGGTGCTGGTCGAGGCGGTGTCCGACCACTGGGGCACCCGGCCCACGAAGGAAGGGAAGACCGTCACCGCCTGCTTCCACCCCCCGTCGGCCGTTCGAGGCCCCTTGAACGCAACGGGCACACACCGGTCCGCCCCACCCGGCACGGGTTGACGGCCTGGCGCCAGCCGTGGTTTCCACGGTGTGCGGCGGCCGTCCGGGCCGGCACAGCCCCGGAACCACAACACCAGTCGCCGGAACCACGCCGAACCCGAACCCGGCCCGTCGCCCCGCATCCCGGGCCCGGCCGGTCGGCAGCGTGCGGGTGCCGACCGGGCCACCGCGCTGCGCCGATCGGCCACTGACGTGCCGCCAGCGCAGGACGGAAGCGAGCTCGCCCAGCGCCCAGCCTCCCGACCGGCCAGCGGTGGAACCGGCGGCACACGACCGACCGTCCTAGCCGGACATGAGCGACAACGAGAAGACCTTAGGACGACGCGGACTCCTGCGGACGGCGGTCGCGGGGGCCGCCTTCCTACCGGTGGCCGCCACCGTCCCAGCAGCAGCAGCAACAGCAGCAACAACAGCCGCCGCGGCCGACCCCGGGCCGGACCGGCAGGGCGGCGGCGAGACGGCGTTCACCTGGCTGGGCAACAGCGGGTGGCGGATCGAGGGCAACGGCAAGACCGTGCTGTTCGACCCGTACCTCACCCGCTTCCCCACCCACGGCTTCGACCCCGCCACCCCCCTCACCATCGCCGCCGACGTGGTCGACGCCCACATCGGGAAACCGGACCTCGTCCTGGTCAGCCACAGCCACTGGGACCACGTCAACGACGTCCCGTACATCGCGAAGAGCCGCGGGGTGCAGGTGGTCGGCACCGCCACCACCTGCCACCTGCTGCAGGCGGCGGGCGTCGACCCGGCCCAGCTGATCGTGGTCAAGGGCGGCGAGGTGCTCGACTTCGGCGGGTACACCGTGCGGGTGGTGGCCAGCCTGCACAGCCGCAACGCCAAGCACCGCTACTGGGCGCCCGGCACGCTCACCGCGCCGCCCGCCGCGCCGCCCCGCACGATCGGCGAACTCGTCGAGGGCGACACCCTGGCCTTCCAGGTCCGGCTCGGCGACGGCCCCTCGACCCTGCTGACCGGCGCCAGCGACTTCGTCGAGCACACCTACGCCGGCTTGCGGCCGGACGTGGCGATGATCGCGGTCGAGAGCACCGCCCGCACCACCCACCGGTACGTGCCGCGTCTGCTGCAGGCCCTCGAACTCCCGCGCACCGTCGTCCCCGTGCACTGGGACGACTTCGAGACACCGCTGACCGACCCCGCCGTCCAGGACCCGGGCATGGACCTCGACGGCCTGCTCACCCAGGTGCGCCAACTCTCCCCGCACACCCGGCTGATCCGCCCCGAACACCTGGCCACCCTGCACCTGCGCCCCTGACGGACCACCGGGAACGCCGACGGCCGCGTCGGAGGCCGGGCAGACACCAGCCCACCCCTCCGGCGCGGCCGCCGCCTGCGGGACCCGGCCCGCCGACCGCGCCTCTTACAAGTACCGGGTCAGTGCCTCGTACACCCGCCGCCAGGCGTCGGCGGTGGCCTCCGCGTCGTGGTCCGCCGGCCGGTCGGCGGCGAAGCCGTGGCGGGCGCCCGGATAGGTGACCAGCTCGTGCTCGACCCCGGCGGCGGTGAGCCGGCGTTCGGCCTCCTGCCACTCCTCCTGGGGGAGGATGTGGTCCAGTTCGCCGCAGAAGCCCAGCAGGTGCACCCCGTTGGCGGCGATGCGTTCGGCCGTCTCCAACGGGGGCACCGGACCGACCAGCGGGAAGCCGGAGTTGAGCAGCCAGCCCGGGTAGAACACCGCTGCCAGCTCGAAGCGCAGCTCGGTGGCCGCGCGCACGGCGATGTGCCCGCCCATGCTCGTCCCGAGGAACGCCACCCCGCGCCCGCCGGCCAGTTCGCGGGCCGCGGCCAGGGCCTCGGCCGCGTCGGCGACCAGTTCGTCGCGGTCCAGGGCCTTCATCAGCACCAGGCCCGCCTCGCGTTCCTCGGCCTCGTACCCCAGCTCGGTGCGGCGTGCGTTGCGCCAGTAGAAGTCCGGTGCCACCGCGGCGTACCCGTGCTCCGCCAACTCGGCGCACACGCCCCGCAGGTAGGCGTTGACCCCGTACAGCTCGGAGCAGACCACCACCGCGCCGCGCACCTCGCCCGCCGGGCGGTGTACATGGGCCTCCAGGCCGCCGGGAGTGCCCAGTTCCTGCCATTGACCTGCCATCAGATCCCCCGTCGATTCGATCAGAAACCAGCCGTCGCGCAGCGTAGTGCACGTCACCGGTGCGGACGACCGGTTTTCGCGCGGACACCGGTCCCGCCGTCCGGGGGCGCGGTGAAGCCCGCGCAGAGCAGGCGCACGCTGCGGACGGACTTCTCGTCCTGGTCCAGCCGCTCCGTCAACGGGCCCATCAGCAGCGGGAAACGGGCGCACGGGTCGGCGTACCGCTGGGCGGCGACCGCCGGCGGTCCGGCGGGCTGGCTCTGCTCCTGCAGGGCGAAGCCGGTGACGTGGCCGAGCAGGACGTCGGCGGCGATCCCGCACCGTCCGGCGGGGGTGGGCCCGCCGCCGTCGAGGAGGGCCCGCAGCAGGCGCTCCATCAGGGAGAGGGCGCCGGTGCTGAGCACGCCGGGGCCCTCGGCGAACAGCTGGGCGCCGCCGAGGTGCTGCCCTCGGCCTCACGATGTGGCTCGCCCGGGACAACGGCCACGGACTGGTCGCCAGCCGCGGCTTCGCGCTGGGAGCGATCGCCTGGACGCTCCGCCACCGGCTCCACCCGCCGGTCGGCCGGACCGCCCGAGCCCAAGGGGCCTGGGGGAGACCCGACGCGCAGCAGCGGACACGGCCAGGCACGGCACCTCACTGAGGGACAGAACCTGATGAGCGGCGACCCGACTCCAGCACCCGCTGCACCCAAGGTGCTTGACGAACCAGGACCCGGCAGACCACCGGCGAGCGGTCCGGGACCGTTCCGGTCCGGGACGGCTCTCCCCCCACCCGGAGCCGTCGCTCACGGGACCTCCCACGATGCGGTGCCGCGCCCGTTCCCGGGCCTCGGACTTGGACGGCCCGATCGGTACACTGCTCGAACTTTCGTACAGGGAGGGGAGTTCGCGATGCGAGCGGACAGTCCCGGCACCGGCCCCCGGACAGATGCACCTGACCCAAGGAGATGCGACCGTTGAGTGCCCGCAAGCCCGGCCCTCCCCCGAATGCCGGCTGGCGGCCGCGCGGGGGCGGCGCCTCGACCCGCACGGTGCGCAGGCCGCTGCGGCGGGCGGTGCCGCGCGCGCTGCTGTGGTGGCTGGCACTCCTGCTGGGCATCCTGCTCGTCTCGGCCGCCGCAGGGATCCCGGAACCGTCGGCACCGGTCCGGACCGCACTGCAGATCGGGGCGGTGCTGCTGCTGGCGCTGCCGCTCCGGACGGAGCTGCGGACCGCGGTCGAGCTCCGGAACCGCGAGCTGGTGGTGACCAACCCCTTCACCCGGCGCACTTTCCGGGCCGAGGACATCCGGTCCATCAAGTACGCCCACGGACCCAAGCAGCGCGAACGTCTGGAGATCACCCTCGTCAGCGGCCGGTGGGCCACCTTGTGCGTCAGCGTCGGCCTGTCCCCGCAGGGCCGCGCCGAACTCTGCGGCCTCCTGCGCGACTGGACCCGCGCCAACCGCGTGTCCACGGACTTGCAGGTGCTCGGTCCGAAGAATCGTTGGTCCAACTAGTTCCGGCCCTGTCTGCTGCTTTGTGGGTGGCACGGGCCATGGGTGTGGTAGGTCGGTGGTTGGCTGGGTGGCTGTGTTGTTGGGCTGGGGGTTGATGGGTTGGTTGA
>NZ_JOGH01000206.1:0-6513 GCF_000721345.1 Kitasatospora sp. NRRL B-11411
TTCCCGACTCGCTTTCGTCTTCTGCGGCTTGACGCCCCGTCCGACGTTTCAAACTCTAGCCGATCCCCGCTCCTGAAAGCGAATCGGCCGCAATCTCCGGAAAAGCGCACGCCGAAAATACGAACGGGGACGCGAAAGAGACGCGACCCGTCACGGATCATCGAACTGGTTTCTCAAGGGATTGGCCGCCCCGGGACCGTCCACGCAGATACGTGCTCGGTGCTCCCTGTCAGGCAACTCGAAGAACTCTACACACCCGGAAGCTCGGGATCAAGTGGCACCTGGAAGACCAGGACCGCGACGTCGTCGTCGTGCTCGGCGGTGACGCCCAGGGCGCGCAGGAGGCGGGAGCAGACGGTGTCGGGGGTGCCGACGGGGCCGGTGAGGGTGTGGGCGAGGTGGTCGATGCCTTGGTCGATGTCCTGGTCTCGGCGTTCGACCAGGCCGTCGGTGTAGAGGACGCCGGTGGTGCCGGGGAGGAGGCGGAGGGTGTGAGAGAGATGGCCGGCGCCGCCGGTGCCGAGGGGTGGGCCGTTCTGTTCCTCGCCGCGCAGGACGGTGCCGTCGGGGCCGCGGAGGAGGAGGGGGAGGTGGCCGGCGGAGGCGTAGAGGAGGGTGGTGGTGGTCGGGTCCCAGACGGCGTAGGTGCAGGTGGCGATCTGGTTGGCGTCGATCTCCATGGCGAGGCCGTCGAGGAGGGTCATCACCTCGTGCGGGGGGAGGTCGAGGCGGGCGTAGGCGCGGACGGCGGTGCGGAGCTGGCCCATGACGGCGGCGGCGCGCAGGCCGCGGCCCATGACGTCGCCGATGACCAGGGCGGTGCGGCCGCCGCCGAGGCCGATGACGTCGTACCAGTCGCCGCCGACTGCGGCGTCGGCTCCGCCGGGTTGGTAGGTGGCGGCGACGTGGAGGGTGTCGGGCTGTTCGAGTTTCTGCGGGAGGAGGCTGTGCTGGAGGGTGACGGCGGCTTCACGTTGGCGGCGTTCGGCTTCGCGGAGGCGGCCGGCGGACTGGACCTGGTCGGTGACCTCGGTGGCGAAGATGAGGACGCCGGTGGGGGTGGCGTGTTCGTCGGGGCCGAGCGGGACGCAGGCGATGTTGTAGTAGCGGTTGCCGCCGAGGCCGAGGATGCAGCGGGACTTCACGCTGCGGGGCCGTCCGCTGCGCAGGACCTGGTCGAGCAGCGGGAGGACGCCGAGGGTGGCGAGTTCGGGGAGGGACTCGGCGGCGGGGCGGCCGGGGGTGCGGGGGCCGAACAGGTCGCGGTAGGCCCGGTTGGCGTAGCCGAGTTGGTGCCGGGGGCCGTGGGTGAGGGCGACGGGGGCGGGCAGGCGGCGCAGGACGTCGCGGAGGTCGTAGGGCTGTTCGGTGTCGCGGGGGTCGGGGCAGGAGGTGGCCGGGTCGCGCGGTGCGGGCACGGTGACGGGTTCGTCCGCGGTGGCGGGGGTGACCCGCCAGGCGGCTCCGGTGAGCCGGGCGCTCCAGCGCATGAGGTTCAACGTTGGCCGCTTCCTCGGGGACTGATGGGGGGTGGTGCCCGTCGGGCGGCTGCAGTGTGATGATCACAATTCGTGCGCACAGCCGCACTCGCCGTAATGGTCCGTCGGGGTCGATCCTGTCAGGCTCCGGCGCGATTCCGGAAGTCGCGCCCCCGGTACGGCGCGTTTCGGGAGGTACGCGCCGGGGTGCACTTCTGTGCGACGGGTGAAAGGGAGGCGGGGAGGGAGGCGTCAGGTGCCGGGGCCGGTGGTGAAACCGGACTCGAACTCGGCCCGGGGGTGCTCGATGGTGCCCAGGGCGACCACCTCGCGCTGGAAGAGACCGCCGAACAGCCAGTCCATCAGCACCCGGATCCGGCGCTCCCGGGTCGGCAGGCGGCGCAGCTGGCGGGCGCGGTGCAGCCACCAGGCGCGGCGGCCGGTGAGCCGGGTGCCGCGGCGGGTGTGGGCGACGGCGCGGTGCAGGCCGAGCGAGGTGGAGCAGGCGGGGTGGTCGGAGCGGTAGGCGGTGAGCGGGCGGCCGTCCAGTTCGGCGGCCAGGTTCTCGGCGAGCAACTTGGCTTGGGCGAGGGCGTGTTGGGCGTTGGGGGCGCACGGTTCGCCGGTGTGGTCGGGGACGGCGGCGCAGTCGCCGGCGGCCCAGGCGTCGGGCAGCGGGAGGCCGTCGGGGGTGGCGATCCGCAGGGTGGGCAGGCAGGTGATCCGGCCGGTGGCGTCGAGCGGGAGGTCGGTGAGGGAGAGCACCGGGGCGGGGCGGATGCCGGCCGTCCAGACCAGGGTGCGGGCGGCGAAGCGGCTGCCGTCGGAGAGCAGCATGAGCTGGTCGGTGGCGGATTCCAGGGTGGTGGAGAGCCGGACGTCGATGTTGCGTTCGCGCAGTTCGGCGAGGGTGTGGACGGCGAGTTCGGGGGTCTCCTCGCCGAGGATGCGGTCCTTGGCCTCGACCAGGACCCAGCGCAGGTCGTCGGGGTCGATGTTGTGGTAGCCCTTGGTGGCGGTGCGGGCCATGTCCTCCAGCTCGGCGAGGGCGCCGACGCCCGCGTAGCCGGCGCCGACGAAGACGAACGTCAGTGCGGCGTGGCGCAGTTCGGGGTCGCGGGTGGAGGAGGCCAGGTCGAGCTGCTCCAGCACGTGGTTGCGCAGGGCCACCGCCTCGCCGACGGTGGCGAAGCCCATGCCGTGCTCGGCGAGGCCGGGGACGGGGGCGGTGCGGGAGACCGAGCCGGGGGCCATCACCAGGACGTCGTACGGGACTTCGGTGGGCAGCCGGAGTTCGCCGCGCGGGGCGGCATCCACCCAGGCGGTGCGGGTCGCGTGGTCGATCCTGGTGACGCGGGCCGTCAGCACCCGGCAGCCGGGGAGCGCGGTGCGCAGCGGGACCACCACGTGGCGCGGGTCGATGGTGCCGGCGGCGACCTCGGCCAGCAGCGGCTGGAACGTCAGGTAGGGCTGCGGTTCGACGATCGTCAGCTCGATCCGACGGTCCTTCAGCCGGTCGCGCAGCAACTGCTGGAGGCGCAGCGCGGAGCTCAGTCCGGCGCAGCCGCCGCCGATGATCAGGACTCGAATGGGGCACCTCCGGCCGGCCCTGGTGCTGTGACCCGTTTCACGTTCCCCCTATGACGCACCCGGCGGAGGTGTCTTGTCCACAGTCAGGGCCGGATCGGTCCGAATCCGGCCGGGAAAGGGGTCCCGGAACGCACCGCGCCGCCCCGATCGGCGGGGCGGCGCGGTGAGCGGTCGTCAGTGCGACCGGTAGGGGTGGTCCTGTTGGCCCGCGGGGCCCATGCCGGCGGCCGGCGAAGTCCGGGGCTTCATCGGGGAGTCTCCTCGGTCGTGTCGCCGCCATGGCCGTTCCACAGTTCGCGCTCGTCCACGAGGCGGCCGCCGACGCGGCCTCCGGACCCTCCGAAGAATCCGTTTCCCCCGGTTCCCCCCGGTGTTGGTTGCCGCATCATGCCCCCCATGTGCTCGGCGATGTGTGGTTGTTGTGCGAGTTCGTCGATCACGCCAGCGAGGAACGGTCGCCGGGGAGGCAGGAACGTGCACGTTCGATCGTTCGGATGAAGGGTTGAGGGCTCCGGGGGCGGGATTCTTCGAGCTGACTGTTCGTCAAGTTATGGCAAAGGAAGGCGTATCGGGGTGAAAGGGTGCGGGCGCGGGCCGGATGCTCGGTTGTGATCCGTCTCACGTGGGGCGGCGGGTGGTGCGTGCGGGGGTTTGTCCGCACGTGGCGACCGGATCGGGGCGGTTCGGGGTGGGGAGTGGTCCACTTCTGCGGCGAACTTCCTTGAACTATGGTCGGATTGTGCTTCGGACCGCCGATGGTGCCGGTCCGTTCGTCCTGGACCTGGTGGCGTCGACGCGACTGCACGGGAGCCATCCGGGGAAGGTAGTGCGCGGACGTCGGGCCACGGCCGGTGTCGGCAGCGCACACCAGGGGGCGCAGTAGCCGTTCGGGTACCCGGGACGGGGTGCCCCGGGGGAGGTTTTGGCATGTCGGAGCAGGATCAGGTGGCGGGGCGGGTGCCGGTGGCGTCGTTCGGGCGGGCCGCGGTGGACGTGGTGCCGGAGCAGCGCGGGCCCGGTGAGCGGGAGCAGTACGCCTTCCCGTCCGGTGAGCGTCCGGGTGAGGCGGGGCGCGAGGCCGGGCGGGAAGCCGGGCGCGGGGCGGGCTCGCGGTTGCGGGTGGACGCCCGGCGGAACCTGGAGAGCGTGCTGCGGGCCGCCCGCGAGGTGTTCGGCGAGCTCGGGTACGGGGCGCCGATGGAGGAGGTCGCCCGGCGGGCCGGGGTCGGCGTGGGCACCGTGTACCGGCGCTTCCCGAGCAAGGAGGTGCTGGTCCAGCGGATCGCCGCCGAGGAGGTGTCCTGGCTGACCGCGCAGGCCCGGGAGTCGCTGTACGGCGGGCTGACCGGCCCGTGGGACGCGCTGGCGGGCTTCCTGCAGCGGGCGGCGGCCTCGGGCGCGGGGCGGCTGCTGCCGCCGGAGGCGTTCCGCTACGCCGAGGAGATCGGCCGGGTGCCCGAGCAGCGCGGCACCGAGCTGCGGGCGTTCGGCGGTTCGCCGGTGGCCGAGGGCGAGCAGGGCGCCGATCCGCGGCTGCTGCTGCAGTTGCTGGCGGCGCTGGTGGCCCGGGCGGGTGCGGCCGGCGAGTTGCGGCCCGGGGTGACGGTGGCCGACGTGGTGCTGGTGCTGACGGCGGCGGTGCCGGTGCACGCCTCGGCGGCCGTCCCGGTGCGGGAGGGCGAGTCCGAGGGCGGGGCGGGCCACCGGCTGCTGCAGATCCTGTTGCAGGGTCTGCGCGCGGCCTGAACCCGGCTGGTCGGCGGGGGTTCTGACGCACCGTGCGGGCGGCCGTCCGGCGGGGGCGGCCGGGGGGAACACCGTTCGGGTGACGGGCGGCCGCCGGGCCCGGGGGGCGCGCGGAACGCTCCGGGTACGCGCGGTGCTTGCGCGGTCGAGCTCCGAACACTTCCGCGAGCGGCGGCCCGGACGGGTGGGCCGGGGCGGACCCGGCTACCGGTGGTCGCTGCGCTATGCCATTCTTTGCCCGTGGTTGGAGCCATTGTCCCGTTGCACACCGTGACCGCCGTCGAATCCGAGGGGCGGCCCGCGCCGCGCGCCGCACGGCGGGACGGTGTCCGGTGAACCCAGACGAGCAGGGTGACGCAGGCGAGTTGGGCTCCGGCCTGGAGGCGCCCGGCCAGGTCCCGGACCAGGGCGGCAGCCCGGCCCACGAGTCGCTGACCGGCCGGGTGCCGGGCCAGGCACCGGCCGGACAGGGCGGGGTCGCGCCCGAGGCGTTCATCGGCGAGGAGTTCCCGGCACGCGCCGTCGTGCCCGCCCCCGCCGACCCGGTGGACGGTGAACGCCCGCCCTCCGACGCCGAGTTGACCGCCCGGGTGCGGGCCGGGGACGACGCCGCGTACGAGGAGATCTACCGCCGGCACGCGGACGCCGTCCGCCGCTACGCCCGGACCTGCTGCCGGGACAGCTTCACCGCGGAGGACCTGGCGGGCGAGGTGTTCGCCCGCACCCTGCAGGCGCTCAAGGCCGGCAAGGGCCCCGAGTTCGCGGTCCGGGCCTACCTGCTGACCGCGGTGCGCAACGTGGCCGCCGCCTGGGCCCGCTCCGACCGGCGCGAGCAACTGGTCGACGACTTCACCGGTTTCGCCGAGGCCTCCGCCGCCACCGTCGAGTTCGACCTCGCCGACCCGGGCGCGGACGCCTGGGCGCTGGCGCTGGCCGACCAGCGCATGGTGATGCGCGCGTACGCCGAACTGCCCGAGGACGACCGGGTGGTGCTCTGGCACACCGAGGTCGAGCGGGAGTCCCCCAAGACCGTCGCGGTGATGCTCGGCAAGACCGCCAACGCCACCGCCGTCCAGGCCCACCGGGCCCGCGACCGGCTGGCCGCCGCGTTCCTCCAGGCGCACGTGTCCGGCAGCCAGGAGTCGGGCTGCGCCGGGTACGCCAACCGGCTCGGCGCGTACGCCCGCGGCTCGCTGCGCAAGCGCGCCTCGGCGGAGGTCGGCAAGCACGTCCAGGACTGCACCCGTTGCACCGCCGCGTACCTGGAGCTGGCCGACATCAACCACGGGCTGCGGGCCGTGCTGCCCGGCGGTGCGCTGCTCTGGGTCGGCAGCGGCTGGTTCGCGGTGGCGGCCGCCGCGGTCGGCGGTGCCGCCGTCACCGGCGCGGCCGTGGGCGGGGCGGCGGTGGCCGGTGGTGCGGCGACCGCGGGGGCGGCCGGGGGTGCCGGTTCGTCCGGTGGCGGCGGGGCGGCGGCGGCCGGGGAGGGCCTCGGCACCGCCGCGAAGGCCGGTATCGCGGCCGGCATCGCCGTCGTCGCGGCGGCGGTCGCCGCGTTCGCGCTGACCGGTTCGCCGGAGCCCGCGCCGCCGGTGGCCGCGCCGCCGGTCACCGCCGCACCGGAGACTCCGCCGCCGGCCCCGCGCCCGACGCCGTCCCCGACGCCCACCCCCGCGCCGACACCCACCCCGTCCCCGAC
>NZ_JOGH01000207.1:0-6344 GCF_000721345.1 Kitasatospora sp. NRRL B-11411
GGGCGGGGGCGGGGGTGAGGAGGCGGCGGACGCGGAGGAGGGCGGCGGGGCCTCCGGCGGCGAAGGCGGTGCGGGGGACCTGGCCGTCGGCGACCCGGTACATGGCGGCGGCGAGGACGGCGCGCGGGTGGCGGCGGACGGCGCGGTCGTCGGCGGCCATCTCCAGCAGCAGCGGGGTCTCGCGGGCGGCGAGGCGGGCCAGGGGCAGGAACGGGAAGGCGGCGGCGAGGGCGTCCGCGGCGGTGCGGGCCAGGTGGTGGCGGCCAGTGACGTGGGCGCGTTCGTGGGCCAGGACGGCGGCCAGCTGCCGGTCGGTGAGGAGTTCGAGGGCGCCGCGGGTGAGCACGATCCGGGAGCGCCGGCCGGGCAGGCAGTACGCGGCGGGGGTGTCGTGGTCCAGGACGTGCGCGCCGAGGCCGCGGTCGCGGGCGGCGACCAGGTCGAGGACGGCGCGGTGCCGGCGGCGGTGCCGGGCGGTGCGGGCCAGGGCGGCGGCGAACCGTCCGAGCGGCCAGAGCGCGACGGCCGCGGGCAGCAGCAGGCGCCAACTGCCGCCGGCCGCCAGGCCGCCGGGGTGGTCGACGCCGCAGACGTGCATCAGCCCGGCCAGTCCGAGGTGCAGGTGGACGCCCGGCACGGCGAGGTGGTGGACGGCCAGCACCAGGGCGGTGACGAAGGAGAGGGCGAGCGCCTGCCAGAGCGCGACGGCCAGCCGGGGCGCGCGGTGCGTCCAGCCGGCCCGGGCCAGCGGCAGCGGGGCGAGCACGCCGACCAGCAGGGCGTAGCCGAGCAGGGCGAGGGCGGCCGTCACCGGGGGTCCTCCCCGGGTGCTTCGCGGTCGACGGAGTCGATGGCGGTGCGCAGGGCGGCGAGTTCCTCGGGGGTGAGCTGCTCGACCAGGTGGGCCAGGGCGCCGGTGGGGTTGGGGCTCTCGCCGAGCACGTCGCGCATCAGGGCGGCGCTGTACGCCTCGCGGCTGCAGGCGGGGCGGTAGCTCCAGGCCCGGCCGGACTTCTCGCGGCGCAGCAGGCCCTTGCGGTGCAGGATGTCGGCGACCGTCATCACGGTGGTGTAGGCGAGCGGCCGGGTGCGGTTGAGGTCGTCGACGATCTCCCGGACGGTGGCCGGGCGGTCCCAGGTCCACAGGCGGTCCATGATCTCCGCCTCCAGGTCGCCGAGTCTGCGCACCGCCCGTTCCGCCTTCCTTCTTCCTTGTCGTCCCGGCGCTCATCGTAGTGGGCGGGGGGTGGGTTGCCCGACTTTCTACTGAACTACTAAGTTGTCTCGTAGTGATGGCCCGGACGTCGCCCGGACGGCGGGTGCCCGACCTTGGGGAGAGAGCGCAGCCGATGGGAACGCACCGACGGCCCCGACCGGCCGGACGCACCAGGACCGCCGTGCTCGGCGCGGCCGCCGGCGCCGCCGTCCTGCTGCCCGCCACCGGCGCCAACGCCGAACCGGCGCCCGGCATCGACCAGGTGAAGGCCCAGGTCGACGGCCTGTACGAGCAGGCCGAGGCCGCCACCGAGCAGTACAACAAGGTCGACGAGCGCTCCAAGCAGCTCCAGGACGAGGCCGGCAAGCTCCAGGACCGGCTGGCCGGGCAGCAGGCCCGGATCATCGCCTACCAGGAGACCCTGGGGGCGCTGGCCGCCGAGCAGTACCGCAGCGGCGGCATCGACCCGAGCGTGCGGCTGATGCTCAGCTCCTCCCCCGACGAGTACCTCCGGCAGGCCGGACTCCAGGACCTGGCGGGCAGCCAGCAGGCCGACGCCCTGCGCGACGCGCTGCGTCTGCAGCAGTCGATCGACCAGGCCCGTTCGGAGACCGCCGCCAAGCTCGCCGAGCTGGAGCAGGCCCGCGCCACCCTGGGCAGCAAGAAGGCCGAGGTGCAGGGCAAGCTCGCCGAGGCCGGCCGGATCCTGGCCGGGCTCAAGGCCGCCGACCGGGCCCGCGTCCTCGGCGACGACACCCCGGCCGCGTCCCGGAGTTCGGCCCGCGGCGGGACCTACAACGGGCCCGCCACCGGCCAGACCAAGGCCGTCCTCGACTACGCCTACGCCCAGCTCGGCAAGCCCTACCGGTGGGGCGGCGCCGGGCCCGACTCCTTCGACTGCTCCGGCCTGACGCAGATGGCCTACCGGGCCGGCGGCGTCAGCCTCCCCCGCGTCACCCAGGACCAGTGGAACGCGGGCAAGCACGTCGCCCGCGCCGACCTCCAGCCCGGCGACCTGGTCTTCTACTACAGCGACCTGCACCACGTCGGCATCTACGTCGGCAACGGCAAGCTGCTGCACGCCCCGCGCACCGGCAAGAACATCCAGATCGTCGACCTGGACGTGATGCCCTACGTCGGAGCGGTCCGCCCCTGACCCCGGGCGCGAGAGGGCTGTCGGCGAGGGGTGACCCGGTGGTCGGGGGGCGGTGGCGGTTGTGCCAGGATCTGCGCAGGTCACCGGGGTAGCGTCGCCTCGGGCCTGATCGGAGGGAACAGCCGTGGCCGACCTCGTCGCACCCCAGCCCCTGCTGCTGCGGGACGGGCGTCCCGCCGCCGCCGGGTGGTCGCTCGATCCGGGGATGCGGCACCTGAACCACGGCTCGTTCGGGGCGGTGCCGCTGGTCGCGCAGCGCGAGCAGCAGCGGCTGCGCGAGGAGATGGACGCCTCGCCGGTGGTGTGGTTCCCCGGGCTGCCCCGGCGGGTGGCCGCCGCGCGCACCGCGATCGCCGAATTCCTGCGGGTGCCGGCCGAGTTCACCGCGCTGGTGCCGAACGCCAGCGCCGGGGCGAGCGCCGTCTACGGCAGCCTGCCGCACCGGGACGGCGGGGAGGTGCTGGTCACCGACCACGGCTACGGGGCGGTCACCATGGGCGCGGCCCGGCTGGCCCGGCGCTGGGGCGGGGCGGTGCGCACCGTGCACGTGCCGCTGGCGGCGGGGCCGGACGAGGCCGCGGCGGCGGTGACCGGGGCGGTGACGGAGCGGACGGCGCTGATCGTGCTGGACCGGATCACCTCGGCGACCGCCCGCTACCTGCCGGTCGACCTGGTCGGGGCGTTCGCCCGCGAGCGCGGCATCCCGCTGCTGGTCGACGCCGCGCACGTGCCCGGCCTGGACGAGGACCCGCTGGCCGGGGCGGACTGCGACGCCTGGGTCGGCAACCTGCACAAGTTCGGCTGCGCGCCGCGCGGCACCGCCGCGCTCGTCGCCCGCGGCGAACTCCGGCACGCCCTCTACCCGTTGATCGACTCCTGGGGCGCGGAGGAGCCGTTCCCGGAGCGCTTCGACACCCAGGGCACGCTGGACGTCACCGGCTACCTGGCCGCGCCCACCGCGCTCGACTTCGTTGCCGGGCAGTGGGGTTGGGCCGAGACCCGCCGCTACATGGGCGAACTCGCGGACTACGCCGAGCAGTTGATCGGCGGTGCGATCGCCGCCGCGACCGGGGAGCCGGCCGCGGCGGACGTCGGCATGCCGGTGAACGCCCTGCGGCTGGTCAAGCTCCCGGCCGGGCTGGGCCGCACCCGCCTGGAGGCCGACGGCCTGCGCGACCGGCTGGCCGCCGAGTTCGGCGTCGAGGCGGCGTTCACCAGCTTCGGCGGGACGGGGTACTTCCGGCTGTCCACGCACGCGTACAACACGGCGGAGGACTACGAGTACTTCGCGGAGCGGTGCGTGCCGGTGCTGTGCGGGTGGGCCCGGGAGCGCTGACCGGGGAACTCGGGCTAGTCGGAGGGGAGTTGGTAGTCGAACCGGATGCGGTGGGTGCCGTCCTCGTCGATGGTGATGGCGCCGGTGCCGGTGATGCCCGCCAGGCCGGCGGTGCCGCTGCCGGGGACGACGACGAAGTACTCGCCGTCGCGGCCGGTGCCCAGGGTGGTGGCGGAGTGCGCGAAGTTGAAGGTGCCCTCGGCACCGTGCAGGGCGCCGGCGAAGGACTCCATGGCGAGGTAGGTGCCCACGCCCGCGGCCTGGTCGTAGGCGGCGGTGAACAGGGTGTCGGCCCGGCCCTCCACCTCGCCGTGGAACTCCTTGCGCATGGTGGCGACGCCGACCCCCGCGGCGGTCCTGATCCCGCTCTCCGGGACGGGCGCGGGGGTGAACTCGTGGACGGTGAAGGTTCCTGATGCTCGCATGGCGCGATGGTAGGCAGCCGCACCGACAACCGGGCGGCGGCCGGGAGGTGACGCGGGGTCAGGGGGTGCCGTCGAGGACCCAGGCCGGGTAGCCGCCGGTGGGGGCGGCGGGCGGGGCGGTGCGCCGGCGGCGGCGGGCCAGCAGGGCGAGCAGCAGGGAGACCGGGAGGAAGGGCAGACCGGCCAGGAAGAACGCGCCGACCGTCACCAGCGCGGCGGAGCCCCGGCTGTCGCGGCCGGACACGGTGCCGAGCGGGACGCTGTCCCACTGCCGGGAGTCGACGGAGTCGGCGCGGTGGTCGCCCAGCACGAACATCCGGCCCGCCGGGACGGTGACGTCGAAGCAGCGGAAGCCGTTCGGGGTGCCGCCCCGGAGGTAGGGCTCGTCGAGCGGGGCGCCGTTCAACTGGACCGGCTGGTCGCCGCATTGGGAGACGTGGTCGCCGCCGAGGGCGATCACCCGCTTGAAGTGCGTCCGGTTCGGGTCGCCGGAACCGGTGGCGTACGAGAACACCACGGCGTCGCCGCGCCGGACGTCCTGCGGGGCGACCGCGAAGGTGGTGATCCGCTGGCCGGGGCGGTAGGTCGGGGACATGTCTCCGGCACCCAGGGTGTACACGTGCGGCCTGAGGTACAGCGCGAGGCCGACCCCGGCGGCCGGGAGCAGCAGCCCCAGGACCAGGGTCACCAGCGCGGCCTTGCCGAGCCCGCTCCACCGTCGCATGCCGTCCCGCCTCCGTCCGCCCGTCCGCGCCGCGTGGCCCCGTGGCCGCGGGGTTCGCGCGGGGTGGAGCGGAGTAGACCGGGAGTGTAGCGGGCGGCTCGAACGCCTGTCGGAGCCGGCCGGGGCGCGCCGCTGCCGCTGCCGCTGCTGCCGCCGTTACCAGTCGAGGTCGTCCGGGTCGAGGCCGTCCGGCTGCGGGTCGGGCGGCTTGGGGTCGGCCACCCAGCCGGCGGCCAGGACCAGGCGGGAGGTGCGGTGGACGGCGAGGAAGGCGAACGGGCGGTCGAAGGCGGCGGTGATCCGGCGGACCGCGTACGGGGGCCGGGTCGCGGCGGCACCGGCGGCGGCGCCGAACGCGGTGACGGCGGCGGCCCGGAAGCCGCGCGGGCCGAAGACGGCGGTGGCGGACTGCCGGGCGGCGGTGACGGCGAGCGGATCGGGGCTGATGCCGGGGAAGTGGCCGGTGCCGGTGTCGGTGGCGGTGCGCAGGCCGAACAGGTCGGGGCGGTGGAGCAGGTCGTGGTCGTCCGCCAGGTCGAACTCGACCGTCCGGGCCAGGAGCAGGGGCTCGCGGGTGTAGCTGCGCACCCAGCCGGCCTCCAGGCCGGGGCCGGGCGCGCCGTCGGGGAGGGCGGTGCCGGGGCGCAGTCGGGCGGGGTGTTCGGCGGTGCGGACGGCGGCGGCGAGCACCGCGCCGGGGGCGGCGTCCTCGGGGCCCAGGCAGAGGTGGACGTCGACGCCCTGCAGGCCGAGCACCTTGAGCACGGTGAGCGGACCGGCCGCGGTGTCGGCGACGCCGACCCGGTCGAGCAGGCCGGTGACGCGGTACAGGCCGGCGACGGTGCGGCCCTGCCAGGCACCGGTCCCGGGCCGCGCGTCGTAGGACTGGAAACGGCGGATCCAGTCGGTGCGGACGGTGAGCGCGCCGGCCAGCACGAGTTCGGTGTCCGGGGTGGTCCCGACGGGCATCCGGGGGATCTGCCCGGCCGTCCGGTCGGCGGCCCAGGCATCGAGCGCGGCGCGGTCCGCGTCCGGGTCGCCGGTGATCCGGCCGAGGCTGTGCGGGGGCAGGGCGGCGGTCCAGGCCGGTTCGAGCGGGAGCCGGTCCCTGGTCCAGACGCCGAGGGCCGAGCTGACGCCGGGCGTGCGGTCGAGGGCGGCGAGCAGTTCGCGTCCGGCGCCGGCGGCCTCTCCGGTCGGGACGCCGAGGGCGTCGGCGAGTTCGCGGGCGGCGGGGCCGGCCGATCCGGCGGCGAGCAGGGCGAGCGGGGCCCAGGCGCCGGGGCCGCTGAAGACGGCGTTCCGCCCGGCGGCCGGGGCCTGCCGCGCCCAGCGGGCGGTCAGGTCGTTGACGGCTCGGACGGTGCGGTACATCGGCACGGCGCGGCTCTCCCCCGGGGTCGGTCCTGGGCCGGAGCGTAGGGGGTCGGCGCGGGCGGGGGCGAGTGGTTAACGAGGGGGCGAGTGCTTGGGGAGGGGGCGAGTGG
>NZ_JOGH01000208.1:0-6310 GCF_000721345.1 Kitasatospora sp. NRRL B-11411
CAGACACACATAGCGGCGATCATCGTGGACACCTCGACCGCGACGACCACCGCCAGTGATCACGCCACGCAGTTGATCAATTACCCGACACTTTCTGAGGCGGAGAGCACGGGCGGGCGCGGCACTAGGCTGGAGGCTCGTTCCAGCCCCTTCCTCAGGAGTGCAGCTTCGTGGCCGTCAACCTCGCCACCATCGAGTCCGTCACCAAGGTGTACGGCACCAGGGCCCTGCTGGACGGGGTGAGCCTCGGCGTCAGCGAGGGCGACCGGATCGGCGTGGTGGGCCGCAACGGCGACGGCAAGACGACGCTGATCCGGATGCTGGCGAAGCTGGAGGAGCCGGACACCGGCCGGATCACCCACTCCGGCGGCCTGCAGATGGCGGTGCTGACCCAGCACGACTCGCTGGACCCGAAGGCCACCATCCGGCACGAGGTGATCGCGGACCGGGCCGACCACGAGTGGCTCGGCGACGCCCGGATCCGCGACATCGTCCAGGGCCTGTTCGGCGGCCTCGACCTGCCGGGCTTCGCCGACGGCCTGGACACCGTGATCGGCCCGCTCTCCGGCGGCGAGCGCCGCCGCATCGCGCTCGCCAAGCTGCTGCTCGGCGAGCCCGACCTGATCGTGCTGGACGAGCCCACCAACCACCTCGACGTCGAGGGCATCGCCTGGCTCGCCAAGCACCTGCAGAACCGCCGCTCCGCACTGGTCTGCGTCACCCACGACCGGTGGTTCCTGGACCAGGTCTGCACCCGGATGTGGGACGTCCAGCGCGGCGAGGTCCGCGAGTACGAGGGCGGCTACTCGGACTACGTGTTCGCCCGCGCCGAGCGCTCCCGGATCGAGGCCACCGAGGAGCAGAAGCGGCAGAACCTGGCCCGCAAGGAGCTGGCCTGGCTGCGCCGCGGCGCCCCCGCCCGCACCTCCAAGCCGCGCTACCGGATCGAGGCCGCGAACGCGCTGATCGCGGACGTGCCGGAGCCGCGCGACAAGTCCGAGCTGATGAAGTTCGCCAACGCCCGCCTCGGCCGGACCGTCTTCGACCTGGAGGACGTGACCGTCAAGGCGGGCGAGAAGCTCCTGCTGGAGCGCCTGACCTGGCAGCTCGGCCCGGGCGACCGGATCGGCCTGCTCGGCGTCAACGGCGCGGGCAAGACCTCGCTGCTGCGCGCCATGCAGGCCGCGTACGCCACCGAGGGCGACGTGCAGCCGGCCGGCGGCGTGATCAAGGTCGGCAAGACCGTCCGCCTCGCGTACCTCTCCCAGGAGGTCGCCGAGCTGGACCCGACCACCCGGGTCCTGCAGGCCGTCGAGCAGGTCCGCGGCCGGGTCGACCTCGGCAAGGGCCGGGAGATGAGCGCCGGGCAGCTGTGCGAGCAGTTCGGCTTCGGCAAGGACAAGCAGTGGACGCCGGTCGGCGACCTCTCCGGCGGCGAGCGCCGCCGGCTGCAGCTGCTGCGGCTGCTGATGGACGAGCCGAACGTGCTGTTCCTCGACGAGCCCACCAACGACCTCGACATCGAGACCCTCAACCAGCTGGAGGACCTGCTCGACGGCTGGCCCGGCTCGATGGTCGTGATCAGCCACGACCGGTTCTTCATCGAGCGCACCACCGACACCGCGTACGCCCTGCTCGGCGACCGCCGGATGCGGATGCTGCCCGGCGGCGTCGACGAGTACCTGGAGCGCCGCACCGCGATGGCCGAGGCCGCCGCCCAGGCCGCCGCCGCCCAGGTCCCGGCCGCCGCGGAGTCCACCGGCCTGTCGGCGGGCGACCTGCGCGCCGCCAAGAAGGAACTGCAGAAGATCGAGCGGCAGATCGCCAAGCTGGACGAGCAGGAGTCCAAGCTGCACGCCCAACTCGCCGAGCATGCCGCCGACTTCTCCAAGGTCGCCGAGCTGGACGCGAAGCTGCGCAAGGTCCGCGAGGACAAGGAGGAGCTGGAGATGTCCTGGCTGGAACTGGCCGAGCAGGTCTGACGCCGGCAGCGGGAAGGACGGCCGGGGGCCGCGCACGGGAACGTGCGCGGCCCCCGGCCGGGTAGCGGCGTCAGGACTTGAGCAGGGACACCGCGACGGTCTGGGTGTCGGTCACCGTGGTCTGGTAGTCGGGGTCGGTGGCGCTCGCGTTGGCGACCACCTCGACGTCGCCCTTCTGGAACGGAGTGGTGCCGGTCGGGTCGGCCTGCGCGGTCCAGGCGACCGGGGCGCCGGGGGTGCAGTTCACCGTGGCGCCGTAGGCACCGCGGATCAGGATCCGGTGGGCGACCTGGGTGACCTGGCCGCTGACCGTCACCGGTACGGCCTTGTTGCAGGTGACCGTGCCGTGCACGGTCGCCTTGCCGTCCAGGGTGCTGGCGGTGCCCTGCACCGCGACGCCGACGCCGAGACCGAGCTCCGCCGGGGCGGGGGCGTTGGCGATGTGGATCTCGCCGCGCAGGGCGGCGGTGCCGCCCTCGCAGTGCTGCTCGTAGCTGGCGTCGAAGTCCTGCACGTAGCCGTGCGGACCGAACACCACGTTGGTGACGGTGAAGGAACCCGTCAGGGTGTTGCAGCCGCGCCCGTCACCGCTGACCTCCAGGCCGGGCTGGGTCGGGCCGGCGAACGGCTCGCGGACGGCGCCGGTGTACGTCCCGACGGCCAGCGCGGTGCCCTGCGGCGCGGAGAAGCTCAGGTTCCAGTACTGGCCGAGGGCGCTGTCGACCGAGACGCTCACCACGCTGTGGTCGTCGTTGGCGTAGACGTTCAGCTGGTCCTGGGCGGTGGTGGCGAAGCTGTGCTGCTGGCCCCCGCTGATCCAGTCGCCCTGGTCGCCGCCGAACTCGATGCTGCCGTCGGTGACGGTCTGCGCGTGCGCGGCCGCACCGGTGAACAGGGTCGTGCCGGCGGCCAGCGCCAGGGCCAGTCCGAGACCGGCGGCCCCGCGCCCGAAGCCGCGGATGTTCGTTCGCATGGTCATGGTTCATCCCCCCAGATGGAGACATACGGAAGTGACCGCGCCGGGGTGTCCCGGCGGGCGAGGAGTAGCTTGGCAGCGGGCCCTGACAGCCGCATTGGGTTTTGTACGGATCTTTGCCCGGGCGGTTCCGCACCCGGGGGCGGCCGGAGGGGCCGGAGCCGGGATCGGGGGGAGTCAGCCGTCCAGCAGCTGGTCGAGCTCGTCCGCGGCGCGGGCCAGCGCGCTGCGCTCCGGGTCGTGCGGGCCGGTCGGGCGGTCGGTCCGGCCGGTCGGCGGGCGGTGGGTGCGGGCGGCGTCGGTGATCCGCTCCAGCGAGTGCAGCACCCGGGCGATCACCTCCGGCTCGGGCTGCTGCCCGCCGTAGCGCAGCTGGGCGGCGTACGCGGCGACCGCGCCGGAGAGCCGTTCCAGCGCGGCGGTGGTCGGCAGCCACAGCTCGGCGAGCCGGCCGGCCGGCGGGGGCTCGGCCAGGCCGAGGGCGACCTGCTGCCGGGCGTCGGCCAGCGCCCGGTACGCGGTGCGGCGCAGCCACACCTCGGCGACCGGCTCGGTGCGCCCGGCGACCACCGCGGCCAGGTAGCGGCGCAGCGTGGCCGCGGCGGTGACGACGCTCGGCTCGATCCGGTGCGGCGGCCGGTCGGGCCACAGCAGGTAGCCGAAGACCAGCACGATGCCGCTGGCCAGCGCGGTGTCCAGGACCCGCGGCCAGAACTCGGCGGCCCCGCTCTCCCCGCCCAGCTGCACCAGCAGCAGCGCGACCGGCGTCATCACGACGGTGTTCAGCCCGTAGTGCGCGGCCGTCGAGTACGGCAGCAGCGCCACGCACAGCGAGATGACCAGGCTCAGCACCCAGGGGTCGGTGGTCAGCGCCAGCAGCACCGCGGTGACCGCGATGCCCAGCACGGTGCCCAGCGCCCGGCTGACCGCCCGCTGGAACACCGAGCCGAGGTCCGGCTTCAGGACGAACGCCACCGTCATCGGCACCCAGTAACTGCGGTCCAGCGGCAGCAGGTTGACCGCCGCCTCGGCGACCGCCACGCACAGCGCCACCCGCAGCCCGTAGCGCACCGAGCCCCGGGACAGCAGCCGCACCCGCAGCCGCCACGGGTCGGGCGGCGGCGGGGCGGCGGTGTCCAGCGGCGCCCAGCGGCCCGCGACGGTGTCGGCGGCGGCCCGCAGCGCGGTGTCGAACGCCGTCCGGGACGGGGTGTCCGGCCGCCACTCGGGATAGTCCGGCTCGGGGCCGCCGGTGATCTGCGCGGCCAGCCGGGCGGGCAGCCCCGCGACCTCCGGCGGCACCGGGCGCCAGGCCCACAGCAGCCCGGCCGCCGCCTCGGTGGCGCCCAGCGCGGCCTCGTACGAGCGGCGCAGCCAGCGCAGCCGCGCCGACTCGGGCCGGCCGGGGCGGGGCGGCGGCAGCAGGTCCTGCAGCTGGTTGAGCCGGCCGGTGAGCAGGCGGCGGGCCGCCGCGCCGTCCGGGGTGCCGAGGGCGGCGAGCAGGCCGCCGAGCGCCAGGTAGACGTCCGCCAGCGCCCGGGCCCGCGGATCGGCGCGGACGTCGGTGCGGTAGCGCACGCCCATCAGCAGCACCAGCGCCGCCCCGCACGGCATCATCGCGGGCGCCGCCCACCACGGGTGCGGCAGCGCCATCCCGCCGCCCAGCGAGGCCGACACCAGCAGCAGCATCCCGGCCGCCGACCCGCGGGGCCCGGTCGCGGACAGCGCCCCGCCCGCGAACCCCAGCAGGGTCAGTGCCAGTCCGATCTCCAGCCCGCCCGCTCCCCGGTACTGCAGCTCCGCCCCGATCAGCATCCCGCCGGTCGACGCGGCCAGCGCCAGCGCGATCCGCGGCGCCCGCAGCCGCAGCGGCTCCACCCGGTCGTTCATCGTGGCGTGCATCGCCCCCAGCGCCGCGAACACCCCCAGCGCCATCCGGTCGCACAGCAGCCCCAGCAGCAGCGGCACCGCCATCCCCACCGCGGCCCGCACCATCAGCACCCGCGGCACCACCGGCCGGCTCGGTCGCAGGGCCCGCGCCCACCACGCGGAGGGGTCGCCGGAAGCACGGCTGCGGCCGGGGGCTGACACAGGATCACGCGCCTTCGCTGCACGGGAGTTCGCGGCTGCTGGGCGACATTGCACGGCAGATCGGGTCTTCTCGGGCAGTTTAGCCCTCCGACCTGGGGGAAGCGGATTTCCCAACCGGTCGGCGGAGCATGTAGTGTTTTCCTCGTCGCAAGGGGAGCCGCGAGGCGCCCGGAGCAACAAGCCCCTATAGCTCAGTCGGTAGAGCGTCTCCATGGTAAGGAGAAGGTCTGCGGTTCGATTCCGCATGGGGGCTCAGATCGGGAAGGCCCCGCCGGGAGGCGGGGCCTTTCGCGTTGTCCGAGGTCCTGCGCGCCGTCCGGGGCCGGTGGCGGAGGGCCTCTGGCGGGCCGGGCGATTGTGCGCTGTGATGGTGCGTCTGTCGGGCCCGGGAGGGGGAGGCGCGGATGAGCGCACGGCTCGTGGTGGCGGACGACCACCGGCTGATGGCCGAGGCGCTGGGGGCGGCCCTGCAGCAGCGCGGGCACCGGGTGCTGGGGATCGGGTCGCCGTGCGGGGCGGTGCTGGAACTGGTGGCGGGGCGGCGGCCGGAGGTGTGCCTGCTGGGGACGGCGGGCGGGCCGGAGGACCCGTTCGAGCCGCTGCGGCGGCTGCGGCGGGAGCGGCCGGAGATCGCGGTGGTGGTGCTGGGCCCGCTGGGGGCGCCGGGGCGGGTCGCGGCGGCGTTCGCGGCGGGGGCGGCCGGGTACGTCCGCAGCGACGAGCGGATCGAGGTGGTGGACCGGGCGATCGCGCGGGTGCGGGCGGGTGAGGCGGCGGTGGCGGTCGACGTGCTGCGGGCCGCGTTCGAGCACCTGCTGTGGCCGGTGGCGGAGCCGGACGACGAGGCGCTGCGGCTGCTGCGGCTGCTGACCCGGCGGGAGGTCCAGGTGCTGGCCCGGATCGCGGACGGCGAGGACACCGCGGCGATCGCCGCCGCGATGCGGATCGCCCCGTCCACCGCCCGCACCCACGTCCAGCGGGTGCTGACCAAGCTGGGGGCGCGGTCCCGGCTGGAGGCCGCGGCGCTGGCCGCCCGGACCGGGCTGCTGGACCAACTGGCCTGAGGGCCGGGCCCGGTGGCGGCGGGGGCCGGTCCGGGGGTGGCGCGGACGGGGCCGGGGGTTCAGACGGGTGCCCTATGCTCCGGACCAGGAACACCCGAAATGTCGCGGAGGTCTGAGGGCATGAGCAAGTACCTGGTCACGGGCGGAGCCGGCTACGTGGGGAGCGTGGTGGCGGCGCACCTGTTGGAGGCGGGTCA
>NZ_JOGH01000209.1:0-6230 GCF_000721345.1 Kitasatospora sp. NRRL B-11411
GAACGCCACCGCCTTCACCACCACCCACCACCCGGCCTGAGCCCCGCCAGCCCGTCCGATGGGCCCCCCACCCGAACCCCCCCTCCCCCCTCGCCACCGCCTCCCTCGCCCCACCCCTCGGCGGCACCTGGAACGCCACCGCCTTCACCACCACCCACCACCCGGCCTGAGCCCCGCCAGCCCGTCCGATGGACCCCGCACCCGACGCCTCCCTCGCCCTGCGCGCGGGCATCCACTCCCCCGCGCAGGCCCTGGAGTTCGTCCGCTGGCTGGCCGCCGCCTGGACCGACCGGCCGCTCACCCCCGCGGACGGCTGCCCCGAGTCCGAACTCGCTGCCGCCGAAGCCAGATTGGGCCTCCGCCTCCCCGCCGCCCTGCGCGCCGGCTACGCCCTGTTCGGCCGCCGGGACGACCTGACCCGCAACCAGGACCCGCTGCTCCCGCCGTCCGGGCTCCACATCGACGAGGAGCTGGGCGGGGTCCTGGTCTTCCGGGACGAGAACCAGAGCTGCGCCTCCTGGGGCATCCCGCTGTCCGCCCTCGGCCAGGACGACCCGCCGGTGCTGGTGGAGGCGGGCAACGGCCGGATCCCCTTCCTGGACCGGATGTCACTGGCCTGGGTCGAACTCGTCCTGACCGAGTTCCTGCTCGGCTCCCCCCACTACGACGCCTGCGAGCTCCCGTCCGCCCTGCTGCCCGCCCTGCACGAGCACCACGCCCGCCTCCCCCTCCCCGACCACCCGATGCGGGCCGGTTGGAACGACTCCCCGATCCGCTGGTACGCCGCCCCCGGCCGCCTGCTCCGCCACGACGGCCTCGGCTCCCACTCCTGGCTCCACGCCTGCACCCGCACCCCGGCCGGCCTCGACACCCTGCACGCCGATTTCCCGACCCGCTGGGTCTGTTGAACGGCTTCCCGCCGCGCATCCGCCGCAATTCTCCCTGACGCCCCGTCAGGTGATCGGAGGCTTGTCCGGAGCGGTCGATTGTCAGTGCTCGACGGAAGAATAACGGTCATGAACAACGCCGCTCTGCTCTCTTCCGGCGACTACGCCGATGCCGTTGCCACTGCCGCGCGGGCTGCCGCCGCCTACTACGGGGACGGGGCGACGGCGCTCGGGGACGACGAGTACGACGTGCTGGTGCGGGCGATCGCGGCGTACGAGGAGGCGCATCCGGGGGAGGTGCTGGCCGAGTCGCCGACGGGGAAGGTGGCGGGTGGCGCGGCGGTGGGGGACGTGCCGCACAGTGTGCCGATGCTGTCGTTGGACAACGTGTTCTCGGGGGAGGAACTCGCGGACTGGGCGGCCTCGTTGGAGCGCCGGCTGGGGCGGGCGCCGGCCGGGTGGTGCGTGGAGCCGAAGCTGGACGGGCTGGCGGTGGCGGCCCGGTACGAGGCGGGGGTGCTGCGGCGGGTGCTGACCCGCGGGAACGGGCTGGCGGGTGAGGACATCACGCACACGGCGGGGGACGTACTGGGCCTGCCGGCCGTCCTCGCCGAGCCGGTGGACGTCGAGCTGCGCGGCGAAGTCCTGCTGACGCACGCGCAGTTCGAGGTGGCAAACGAGCTCCGGACGGCGCACGGCGCGGTGCCGTTCGCCAACCCGCGCAACGGCGCGGCGGGGACGCTACGGGCCAAGGACCGGCCGTACCGGATCGAGTTGACGTTCTTCGCCTACGACGCGGTGGGCCTGGAGGGCGCCGATGGCACCGACGGGGCGCCGACGCACAGTGCGCTGCTGGAGCGGCTGGCGGCGCTCGGGGCGAACACGGCGGCGTCGACGGCGGCCGCGCCGCTGCGCTGCGAGAGCGTCGAGGAGGTGCAGCGGCGGGTCGAGGAGATCGCGGGGATGCGGGCCGCGCTGCCGTTCGGCATCGACGGCGTGGTGGTGAAGGCCGACGACGCGGCCGACCAGCGGGACGCGGGCTCCGGTTCGCGGGCGCCGCGCTGGGCGGTGGCCCGCAAGCTCGCGGCGGAGCACAAGGTGACCAGGCTGCTGGGGGTGGAGTGGGCGGTGGGCCGGACGGGCATCATCGCGCCGCGCGCCGTGCTGGAGCCGGTGGTGATCGACGGGGTGACGGTGTCGTTCGCCACGCTGCACAACCCGGCCGACATCGAGCGGCGCGGGCTGATGCTGGGCGACCGGGTCTTCGTCTACCGCGCGGGGGACGTGATCCCGCGGGTGGAGGCGCCGCTGGTCGAGGAGCGCACCGGCGAGGAGCGGCCGATCGTCTTCCCGTCCGCCTGTCCGCGCTGCGGGGAGGCGATCGACACCGGTGAGCAGCGCTGGCGTTGCGTGCGGGGGCGCAACTGCCAGGCGGTGGCGTCGATCATCTACGCGGCGGGCCGCGACCAGTTGGATATCGAGGGCCTGGGTTCGACCCGGGCGGTGCAGCTGGTGGAGGCCGGGCTGGTGCGCGACCTGGCGGACGTGTTCACGCTGACTCGCGAGCAGCTGCTGTCGCTGGAGCGGATGGGCACCACCAGCACGGACAACCTGCTCGCGGCGATCGGAGCCGCCCGGACGCGCCCGCTGAACCGGGTGCTGTGCGCGCTGGGCGTGCGCGGGACGGGGCGCAGCATGTCGCGGCGGATCGCGGCGCACTTCGGTTCGATGGCGGCGATCCGGGCGGCGGACGCGGAGGCGCTGGCGCTGGCGCTGGTGGACGGCATCGGCCCGGAGAAGGCCCGGCTGGTGGTGTCCGAACTCGCCGAGCTGTCGCCCCTGTTGGACCGGCTGGCGGAGCTGGGCGTGGGCACCCAGGTCACCGCGGCGGCCGTGGTGGCCGCGCTGGCCGATCCGGCGGCTGTCACGGAGGGGGCCGTCGCGGAGGACGCCGGTGCGCAGGCCGTCGTCGGCGGTGCGCTGAGCGGCGGTCCGTTGAGCGGTGAGGCGGTGGTGGTGACGGGCAGCATGACGGGGGCGTTGGCCGCGCTCTCCCGCAACGAGATGAACGAGCTGATCGAGCGGGCCGGCGGCAAGGCGTCGTCCTCGGTCTCCAAGCGGACCACGCTGCTGGTCGCCGGGGAGAAGGCCGGTTCGAAGCGCGCGAAGGCGGAGGAGCTGGGCATCCGGATCCTCGACCCGGAGCAGTTCGCGGCGCTGGTCGCCCGGCTCCTGCCCGTCGCGGTCTGAGTCCGGTTCCTGCCGGCAGGGCGTCGTTCTGTCGGTCCGTCGGCCCGGTGCGGGTGGTGGTGATGGTGCCGCCTCCGTTCCGGGCCGACGGGTTTTCAGGAGGCAAAAGGGAGACAAAGGGATGACCATCGAACGGCTAACATTATGATCTGATGAGCAAGGTCGGTCGGGGTGGGCCGGATCGACCTGGACGCGTGACAACGGGGGCAGTGGTGTCGCAGCAGATCGTGGTGGATCCGGACAGTCTCCGGTCCGAGGGCAGCAGCATGGCGGCGGTCGGTGAGGACTTCCTGGCCGCGGTGAACGACCTGTCAGGACGGTTGCAGGCCCTGGAGAAGGGCGACACCCCGCCGTGGGGCGACGACGACCTGGGCGAGAAGTTCGGGGTCGTGTACGAGGGCCTGCGCGACGGGATGAAGGAGTCGATGCAGTCCCTGGGCGAGCGGATCGGCGAGATCGGCCAGAAGCTGCAGGGCATGGCGGCCAACCACGAGGCGAACGAGGCCACGACGGACGGCTCGTTCCGGACCCTGGAGTCCGCGCAGGGCCAGGTGGGGAGCGGCATCCACGCGCTGTACCGGCCGCGGGCGCACTGACCCGCGCCGTCCCGGCCCGCCTGGTCGTCCCGGCCGGCCTGTCCGACCGGTCTGTCGTGGCTGTGCTGTCCGACCTGGCCGTGCTGTCTGTCCTGTTGTGAAGTGCGTGTCGTTACGGGGGGTTTGGCGAAGTGTCGCTGATGTTGCCGGACAGCGTCGAGTGGGTCCTGGAGATGCTCGGCTTCGACTGGCCGACCGCGGACGAGGACAAGCTGATGGAGTCCGCGCAGGTGTGGCGCGACTTCGCCGACCAGGTCGAGGAGTTGCACTACCGGGCCGCCGGCGCCGCCAACAACGTGCTGGCGAGCAACGCGGGCGACTCGATCGACGCGTTCGCCAAGACCTGGGAGAAGTTCTCCGGCGGCGGCAGCGGCTACCTGGCGGACGCCGCGATGGCCGCCCGGCTGATCGCGGCGGCGTTCGACGCGGCCGCGGTGATCGTGATCACCTGCAAGGTCGCCGTGATCGCGCAACTCGTCGCACTGGCAGTGGAGTTGATCGCCGCCCAGGCCGCCGCACCGTTCACCCTCGGCCTGTCCGAACTGGGGGCCGCCGGAGCGACCCTGGCCACCAAGGCCATCGTGCGGCGCCTGCTGAAGGAACTCCGGCAGGCCCTGGTCGAGGCCATCATGGAGACGCTGAAGGAACCGGTCGTCTCCGCCGTCCAGGCCATGATCAGCGACCTGATCGCCCAGACCGTCAACCAGGGCTTCGGCGCCCAGAGCGGGTACGACCTCGGACGCACCGGCAAGGCGGGCGCCGAGGAGTTCAAGGACGCGGTCAAGAACTCGGGCCAGACCTTCACCGAGGCCCTCCGGGACGGCGCAGGCGCCCGAGCCGGCGGACACGCCCGCAGCGGACTGGACCACGCGGCGGGACGCGGCAGCGACTCCGGCTCGTCGGGCGGCAGCGACAGCAGTAGCGGCAGTGGCGGCAGTGGCGGCAGCACTGGCGGCGGCAGCAACGACGACAGCAGCGGCAGTGGCAGCGGTACGGGCGCTTCCACCTCTGCCTCCGGCGGCACCGGTTCCACTTCCGGCAGTGCTGGTTCCGCTTCCGGCAGTGGCGGGACGGCTTCGGGGGACAGCGGTCCGTCGTCGGGCAGTTCCGCTTCGGGCGTGCCGTCCGGCGGTGCTCCCACCGGGAGCAGCCCGGCTTCGGGGACGTCCACCGGCGGCGGCCCGACCACGAGTACGCCGGCCGGGAGCGGGCCGTCCGGGACGGCTGCGTCCAGCAGTGGTCCGTCCGGTGACGGGCCGTCGGGGCAGAGCGCCCCCGGTCCGGGAGGTGAGTCTCCGCGTCCGCAGCAGCAGCCGGCGGCGACGACACCGGCGGGCGAGCCTCGTACCAACACGCCGCTCGACCCGTTCGGCACCCGGCTGACCCCCGACGCGGACAGTACCCCCGCCGCCGCCGGCCCGACCCCGCACAGCACCCCGGTCGACGCCAACTCGGCTTCCCCGGACGGACGTTCGGCACCGGACTCGTCACACCCCTCCCCCACGCCGAACAGCGACACCGGTACCGGCACCGGCACCCGCCCGGACGCGGACACGACGCGGCCCGCTTCCACTCCCGCGGAGGGCGGCACCCCGGACCGCACCCCGTCCCGCACGCCGGACCACGACCCGGGCACCCACCCGGCCGCGTCCGACAACGCCCAGAACCGCGCGCCCGACGGCGATCCGACGCGTCCCGGCTCCACCGACAACGCCCCCTCCCGCACGCCGGACAGCGGTACGACCCGGCCCGACTCCGTCCCGTCGCACACGCCGGACGGGGACTCCGGCCGGCCCGGTCCCGCCCACGCCGACAGCACTCCGGACCGCACGCCCGACCACGACCCGGGCGCCCGCCCGGCGCCCGGCGAGGGCAATCCGCCGCCGCGCGCCTCCGAGGCCGCCCCGGCGGCCGGGCCTGCGCACGCGTCCGAGCGGCCGCACTCCGGTGACGTCCCGACGCCGCGCGACGAGAGCGCTCCGGCGGGGACCCGCCCGGACGCCGCGACTCCCGATCCGCGGACCGCCGAGCACGCCACGGCACCCACACCCACCCCTGCGCACGCCTCGTCCGAGGCCGGTCCCGCCCGGGTCGATCCCCGCGCGGCCTTCGCGGGGACCGCAGACCACGCCGGGAGCGCAGACCACGCCGGGACCGCCTCCGGCGACGGGACCGCGGGCACCCGTCCCGTCAGCCTCAACACCGCCGGTCTGGGCGCCACCGCCACCGCTCCCCCGGCCCACTCCGGACCGGACCCGCGCCTGGGCCACACCCCGACGCCGACCCCGGAGCAGAGTGTCCCGGCCGGTACGCCGACCGGCACCCCGATCGTGCCCGGCACCGTCCCTACCGGTACCGTCCCGACCGGTACCACCCCGGGCGGCGCCGCCCCTGGCGGGAACGCCCCCGCAGCCACCCCCACCGGCAACCGCCCCACCGCCGCCGCCCCCGCTCCCTCCGTCCCCCACCAGAACACCCCCGCCCAGAACGCCACCAC